>NZ_JAGWCV010000042.1:0-31471 GCF_020657735.1 Clostridioides sp. ZZV15-6383
AACTTGCATGTGTTAGGCACGCCGCCAGCGTTCATCCTGAGCCAGGATCAAACTCTCAAATAAAAGTTTATCAGGCTCAGATACTATTGTTATCAAAATATCTGGCTTTATGGTTTGTTTCTTGTTTTATAAATTAACCTACTGTTTAATTTTCAAAGTTCATTTTTCATTTTTCGTGCTTGCCCTTTTCTTAAGGACAAGTAATATTGTATCATCTAAAAAACATATCGTCAATAGTTTTTCTTAATTTTTTAGCATTTTTTATTTTTTCTTTATCATTTAAAATTATACACAATCATTTTCTAAGATATGCATATTATCTACAGTCTTTATTTAGCTTATATAGCTATTTACCATTCTACTATCAACAGCTTTACGATTAAGTTTGTAAAATTTATAATATTAAACTTTTATATAAAAAATAAAACTGTAATATTATTACAGTTTTATTTTTTATATATTAAATTAATCCATTATTGTTCCATCCTGTATTTTTATACAAATATCAGCTTCTCTAGCTATTATGTCATTATGAGTTATCATTATAAGTGTCTGATTATAATCATTCACACATTCTCTTAATATACTCATAACTTCTTCTGTTGACTTTGTATCTAAATTTCCTGTAGGCTCATCTGCAAATATAATTTTAGGTTTATTTATAAGCGCTCTAGCAATAGCCACTCTTTGTTGTTGACCTCCAGATAATTCATTGGGAAATTTTTTTATTTTATCCTTTATTTGTAGTCTCTCTAGTAATTTTTCTAGATATTTTTTATCTATTTTTCTATTTTCTAATAATGAAGGCATTATTATATTCTCATATACATTAACAACTGGTATTAAATTAAAATTTTGAAACACAAATCCAAAGTTATTTATCCTTATATCAGCTAGCTTTCCATCTGTCATATTGCTTATTTCTTCGTTGTTATAATAAACTTTTCCATCAGTTGGTTTATCAAGACCTGCCATACAATTTAATAATGTACTTTTTCCAGAGCCACTAGCACCTACTACAGCAATGAATTTATTTTCTTCTATATTTAAATTTATATTCTTTAAAACATGTAACTCATTTTCATTTTTACCATAAACTTTGTTTAAGTTTTCTACTTTTAATATCGTCATACTAATTCCTCCTTATTTATCCATATTAATTCCATCTGATATGCTCATTTTTTCTAGTTTTTGCTTAGACAAGTATACTGATATAATACAAACTACTATCACTAAAAAAGTAAATGTTACTATTTCATTAAAAGGCACTTTAAATTTGTCTAGATTCTTAACCCCAAATCCAGCTTCCATAATCTTATTAACCATAGATACATCTTTGTATCCTTTATATGTAGCATGAGAAGCCCCTATTATACAGCTAAGAAATGCATAAATTAGTGATTCCTTAATAAGCATACTTTTTATCTTTTTCATACTCATACCAATACTTCTCAAAGTAGATAGCTCCCTAGTTCTAATTAGTATTCCTGTTTTTATAGTGTAGTAAATATTTAATGAAGCTACTACACACATAAGTAATAATGAAAATAGACTTTGCATTTTAGCAATTCTTTGTAATTTTTCTTGCTCTAATTTGTATTTCCCCCTGCTTTCTAGATTATTGTAATCTTTCTTTCCAATAATTTTTTCTATTTTATGTTCTACTTCCTTTTCTTTTCCACTAGAAGCTTTCACTCCTATTACATTAACATCATTTATATTAGTCAATTTAGACAATTCTTCTATTGGCATTATTACTGTTAGCATTCTTACATTGAAATTATTTAAAATCCATTTTCTATCTAAGAAACCAGCGATTCTAACTTTTTCAACTTTATAGCTTAACTTTTCATCATTTACTGATGGTATTTTTATTTCAATCAAATCTCCAATTTTCAAATTCTTATCTATTGGTTCATTGGTTCCATCAGTATGATTATTAACCAAAACATTTATATATTCACTATTATTCTCATCACTTTTTTCCTCTATGTATTTATCTAATTTTTTCAAATCTTTCTCTGTATAACCCCTAACTTCTAAATATGATTCATCCTTATTCATAGACCCAGATAACACTAATTTTCCATCTACATAGTCTACATCGTCTATGTTTTTAATTTTTTCTATATCACTTTTACTATACATTCCTAGAGCATTTTCCACATTAAAATAATCTTTATTTAGTTTTATATCATACTCACCAATATTTTGACTTGGCATATGCATTACATCCATATCACTTTTATTGTAATTTGATAATGTAGTTATATACATAGATCCAACTAATCCCATAGATAATATACAAAGAATTGTTCTTGCCCTAAATCTAAATACATTTTTATATGCCATATCTCCAGTTATATCAAATACTTTTCTTATCCATTTATAATAAAATCTATTTCTAAATTTTCTATTACTAAAGTCATTATTTTTCATACCTTCTACAGGAGATACCTTGAATGCCTTATATAGAGTAACTATATTTGAAATAAACACAGTAATTATTGCTATTAATATTGGTATCAATATTGCTTCTTTGGTTATATAAAGACTTGGATTTTGAGGATACATTTTAGATATATAATAATATACATAAGCTCCTCCAATAAAAAAACCAGATAATACACCAATGATTACCAGCATTAAGCTCTGTATAAAAATCATAGAACATACTTGATGCCTTTTTACACCTATAGCTCTCAACATACCTATTGATTTTTTCATATCAAATAAAGTCATCATAAAAATATTACATATTAAAAGTGCTGATACACCTATAGGAAATATCATTTTTCTTATTTCATAGCTTATTGCCACTTCATCAACACCAATAGAATTTAATCCTACAATTAAACCTACATTTATAGTAAAGTTATCCTCTGTAAGACCGTATTTATTCAGCCTTTTATACAGATTCTCATTTGTACTCTTTTCATTTTCTACATTTAAAAGGCCATCATTAGTAATAAGGTTTTCTGGTATTAAATTTGTATATCCACCTGTAAAAGCTCTAAGTGCATATTCATACTCCTGATAATATTCTTTATGTCTACTGACTATTCCAACCAATTTAAATTTATGATTTTTATTGTATATATCTTGCTTTCCATCAGTATTTTTATATTTTTTAACTATGTTAAAGTCTATTTCCTTACCTAATTTATTTTCTAAATTCATTTCCTCTATAGCTCTATTATCTAAAACTATCTCATTTTCATTTTTTGGTGCTCTCCCTTTGATAAGTTCATATTTGCTTTCTTCTAAATAATATGAACTATATGTATTAAGAATACTCTTAACACCATTTTTATAAACAATACTACCTAAATTGATTATATTATATGTATCATCACTAGTATTGTCATTCAATATTTTTTGTAGTGCTTGATTATCAATTTTATCGTACTCATAGTCATAAGTTCCATATATTTTATGCAATTTTTCAGTTCCTAATTTTATATCTGTTTGTTTTTGAACAATAATAGAAAATGATATCAATGTAGCCAATCCTATTGCTATTATTATAGAGAAACTTCTCCCTTTTTGCTTTTTCAGATAAGAAAAAGCTAACGTAAAAATACCTTTCATAATTACCTCCTTTTTGACTAATATATAGTTATTTAGTGCTAATTAGTTTACTTGAACTAATATATCTACCTAATACTAACAACTTATTTTACCTTTTAATAAACAAAGATATAATTTTTATGTAAAAAAATAGATGCTATCCTCCTTTTGACTAAAGGATAGCATCTATTTTTTTTATGTACAATGCACTATGCACAACTGTACATTTTAATGTTACAACTGTCATGTTTTAGTTTTTATAATACTGATGAAAGGCTTTCAAGGTATACCTCTTTAAACTCTTTAAATCTATATCTACTTATAGGAATTTCTTCTTTATTCTCCATAATAGCTACATATTGTTTTACATTTCCTACATAGTCCAAATTGACCAGATAACTTTTGTGACATCTATGGAAATTTTTTTGGTTTATTTTGCTCTGTATACTATCCATAGTCATATTAATAGAGTACTCGGATATTTTTGTATGTATAGTTATTTCTCTTTTTAAAACTTCGATATAATAAATATCTGCTGTGTTTATCTTAAATATTTCGGTTTTAGAACTCAAAATTAACTCTTTACCCTTGTTTCTCTCTATTTCATTAAAACAAGAGATCAAATGCCTCTCTAGGTCACCTAATTTTATAGGCTTTAGCAAATACCTATAAGCCCTTACTTCATATCCTTCTTGTACATAGTCTATTAAAGATGTTGTGAATATAATTTCTACATTTTTATCATACATACTTCTTATTTTTCTAGCCAAAGTCATTCCATCAATCTTTTCTAATTGTATATCTAATAAAAATATATCTACATTCTTTGGATAATCTTTTATTAAACTTTCTCCATTTTTGTAAATCAAAAGATCATATTCTTCATTTCTACCTTCAAAAATTTTTTCGATATACCCTTTTATCAACTTTTGTTGGCTTAATTCATCTTCACATAATACTATTTTTTTCATAGTTCAAATTCACTTCACTTTCTATTGGAATATAAATATCTAGTTCAAATTCATTACCAAAATCCTTGAATCTAAACTCTCCATTGTACTTATTCAATGAATGTTCAACGCTTTTTAAACCTATTCCATGAAGATATTTATCTTTTTTACTACTTATAATATTATTATCATCTGTTTTTATATCATTTATTTTTGAGTTCACACTCTTTAATACAAAATAATTTTTAACTATAGTTCCTCTTATATATATTTTTCTTTCATTATCTTTTATCTTTAAACATGCTTCCATTGCATTATCTAATATATTAGAAAAAATACTACACACATCAATCATTTGCATGAAGTTACATTTTTCAAAATTTATATCTGCAAAAAAATCTATATTATTATCTATACAAATATCATTTTTTTCTTTAAGTATAATATCTAATATATCATTCTTAGTGTTATATATATACTCTATCTTCTCTATTTCTTCTTGAAGTTCCATGCTATATATCCTAGCATTTTCGTTTGCATCAATATTATTGATGCAAACCAAATGATTTTTTAAATCGTGATAAAGTTGTTTGGTTCTATCTTGATTTTCTTTTATTCTTTCATAGTAATTGTATTGAACTTTTATTTTTTCTTCTATCACTACTTTTTCCTTTTCTAAAATTATAGATTCTTTTATCTTCTTAATTGTAAATATTAAAAGTATAACAACCACAACCAATGATGGAATTATATTTTGATATAAAAAACCATCTATCATACTCCATATTTCTTTATATGCTAAATTTTTAAATTTAACTTTATATACCCAAATACACTTATCTATAAAATTGTATATATACAAAAATGTTACTAAAAATATAACAGTTAATATACTTATTATGTATTTTTTCTCTTTAAAACTGTTGCTATATTTTTTTAATATTAAATTTAATACAAATAAAATTATAAAAACTAGTACTTTATGTAAAATTGCAACTAATACACGTGGATAGTTAGCACCACCAATACCAATAAATATACAAAAAAATGTAATTCCCCAATAAATTATATTGCTAGTAATAAAAAATACATTTTTACAAACTATAAAAAACATAAATGCTTGCCACAACTTCATTTCATAATTTCTTTTACAAAAATACATAATTATACAAGTAAATACAATTTGTAATAAATTCAATTCCATCGGCCACAAACCTAATATAACTATTCCATTCAAATCAAAATAATCATTCAGATAAACTAAAACCACAACTAATATTGTAAGTTTCCAAAGAGAGCTTTTTACTTCTTTATCTTCTCTTTTTTTATTTTTGTAAATATCAAGTAAATTTTTAAATACTAAAATTTCAAATACACTTAATAATGTACGTGAGATTTCCAATACAAATGATTCCATAAATTCCTCCCTTACAATTCTACCATAGAAAAAATATTTTTGTCTCATTTATCAATCTTAAACTATTGTTTATCTCTTATCAACAGTCTGTATTTTTCTATAAAATACAAAAAAGCACAAAACTACATAAAATAGTTCTGTGCATAAAAAAGATTATGTGGCTATGTCTTACTCTCACAGCCAGTCGCCTACCAAGTACCATCATCGCTAAAGAGCTTAACTTCTGTGTTCATAATGGGAACAGGTTTATCTTTTATTTGCTATTGTAACCACATAATCTCTTATGCTTAATATTGCTCCCCATCACATCCCAGCATTATCAAAGCGGATTTACCTACTGTTTAATTTTCAATGTTCGTACTTATTTCTTGTTCCTTTTTTCAAGGGCAAGTAACACCGTACTATCTTTAAAACAATAGTTCAATAATTTTTTTATTTTTTATAAATTTTTTTCATATTCTTTTTTTAGCTTTTCTACTACTTTTTTTTCCAATCGAGAAACAGTCATTTGAGATATATCTAGTTCTTTAGCTATACTAGATTGCGTTTTATCAAAGAAAAATCTATCTTTAAAAATTTTTACTTCTAACTCGTTTAAAGTTTCAATGAATTTATTAATAAAATCTTCATATTCTATACTTCCAAAATTGCCTTCTTCTTTTCCAATCTTATCAATAAGAGTTATATCTTTATCCTCTGAATCATCATTACTTGATGAATCTAAAGACATTGGTTGATATCCATAAGAAGCTTCCATAGCTTCTAGAACATCTTCTTCACTAACCCCTATGTAATTAGCTATATCTTTTACCCTTGGATGCTTTTTATTTTCTTGCTCTAGTTTAATCTTCGCATCACTTATTTTTTTACTTAGTTCCTGTATTCTTCTTGGTACTCTAAGTGTCCATACTTTATCTCTAAAATACTTTTTTATTTCTCCTACTATAGTTGGTGTAGCAAAACTTGAGAACTCAAATCCTTTTTCAATATCATATCTATCAATAGCATAAATTAATGCCAATGAAGCAACTTGATATATATCTTCAAAATCAACACCTTTATTTATATACTTCTTAGCTAACAATCTTGCTAAATACAGATGTCTTTCAATAAGAATATTCCTAATATCTACATTTTTATTTTTATTATATAAATTAAATAGCTCTTTTGTATCCATATTTAGGTAATGTGTAGCATTAGCTACATTTTTCATTAAATATCAACTCCTAAATATTTAGTCATTTTTATTTTTGTTCCTTGATTATGTTCTGATTCAATATCTACATCATCCATTAAAGTTTTAATTATAAATAATCCAAGACCACTCTCTTTTGGATTCTCTAAATCTGGTGTACTTATTGAGCTAACATCATATCCT
Organism: Clostridioides sp. ZZV15-6383; assembly: GCF_020657735.1. Lineage (NCBI taxonomy): Bacteria > Bacillati > Bacillota > Clostridia > Peptostreptococcales > Peptostreptococcaceae > Clostridioides > Clostridioides sp. ZZV15-6383. The sequence continues at coordinate 7,316 of NZ_JAGWCV010000042.1, forward strand.
TCTCCATTATCTTGAATTTCTATATTAATTGCATTATCTAAAATAGTAAACACTATATTAAACACATCATCTTTACTATGCTTTATTGCATTTGTACATGCTTCTGATACTGCTACCTTTATATCTTCTATATCATCTATCGGAAAACCCATCTTATTAGCAATTCCAGATGCTGTTAATCTTATTATACTAACATAATCTGGGTTTGTAGTAATTTCCATCTTTATAGTCTCACAAGCCAAAGTTTATCCCTCCACTTTAAATATTTTATCTAGACCTGTTATAGTAAAAATCTTTCTGACATTACTCTTAGGATTTACTATGTATATCTCTTTTTCATTTATTTTTAATTTTTTTAATACACCTATCATAGCTCCTAAACCTGTTGAATCTATATAATCTAAATCTTTAAGATTAATTTTTACATCTAATATATTCTTTTCTATCAAACTATGCAAGTGTTCCTTCAGTTTATCTGCTGTAGAAACATCAAGTTCTCCATCAAGACAAACATTCCAAAATTTATTTTGAGAATCTAAATTTGAATCTATATTCATAGACATGTAAAAACCTCCTATTTCCTCTTAATAATTTTAAATATATTTCCTATACTCAATATTTTATTAATTACATAAACTATATCATCTATTCCCTTTGATATTGATGATGCATTTTCAACAATATCTTGTATATGTCTTTCATTATAATCTACAATCTTATATGCCTTTTCAACAACCTTATTTAGACTATTTAGAGTTTTAGCTAAATAAATTGCTACTATAAGAGCAGAGCTTCCCACTAGCACTGCTCCAATCTGCCACCCCCATGCATTCATTAGTTAACATCTCCCTCATCATCAAAGCTTTTACTTATTACTATATCCTCTTCTGAAATCTTTATATCCTCTTCATTATTATCATCATCTACTAAATTTATTATTCTCTCTTTCACATCATTAAATGTTTCATGTAGAACTTCTTTTGGATTTTCTTTTACATCATTAAACTTCTCCTTTGTTTCTTTTCTCAGTTCAGAACCTTTTTTTGGTGCAAAAAACATACCAAATATAAACCCTAAAATAGCTCCTAATAATAAAAATCCACCTTTTTTACAATTTCTTTTATTACACATAACAACTACTCCTTTCAATTTTAAATTTTTATCTAATTACATTATACAAAAAGAATAGGATATTTATCCTATTCTTCTTCAATATTTATTTTAGCAATCGAAACTACATTAACTTCATCATTAGTCTTCATTAATTTAACACCACTTGTAACTCTTCCAAATAGTGATATCTCATTTACTTTTATTCTAATAAGAACTCCATCAGAATTTATAATCATTATCTCATCATCTTCATTAACCATATCTGCACCTACAATTGTACCAGTTTTTTCAGAGATATTATAAGTTTTAATTCCTTTACCAGCTCTTATTTGACTTCTATACTCCTCTATATTTGTTCTCTTTCCAAAACCATTTTTACTTACAACTAACACATCTGTACCTTTACTACAAAGGTTCATAGATACAACAAAATCTTCTTTGCTTAAAGTTATACCTTTTACACCCATTGCTGTTCTACCCATATATCTTATATCATTTTCATCAAATCTTATAGACATACCTTCTTTAGTTACTAAAAGTACTTCCTGTTTTCCATCTGTAAGTTCTACTCCAATAAGCTCATCATCATCTCTTAAGCCTATAGCAATAAGACCAGATTTGTTTATATTCTTAAACTCTTCTCTCTTAGTCTTTTTAACAATACCTTTTTTCGTTGTAAGTAATAAATATTCATTTTCATCATTACCATCAATAGGTATTAAAGTAGCAATTTTTTCATCTGCTGACAGTTGAAGTAAATTCACTATAGCAGTACCTTTAGCTTGTCTCTTACCTTCAGGTATCTCATAGGCATTTAGTTTAAATACTCTACCTTTATTTGTAAAGAACAATAGTCTACTATGAGTAGTTGTAGTTATTAAATGTCTTACAAAATCTTCTTCCCTAGTTGTAAGTGCTGAAATACCTCTTCCACCTCTTTTTTGACTCTTATAAGTATCAGATGGAAGCCTTTTTATATATCCAAAGTGAGTAAGAGTTATTGCTATTTCTTCATCACTTATAAGATCTCTCATATCTATTTCGCCTTCAGCATGTCTTATCTCTGTTCTTCTTTCATCAGAATAATTTTCTTTTATTATTGTAATTTCATCTTTTATTACATTTAAAAGCAATTTTTCATCAGCTAGAATTTCTTTTAATCTATTTATTTTTTTGATTAAATCTTCATACTCAGCATCTATCTTATCTCTTTCTAGACCTGTAAGTCGTTGAAGCCTCATATCCAATATCGCTTGAGCTTGAATTTCAGTTAAATTGAATTTTTCTATCAACCCAATTTTAGCTTCTTGACCTGTTTTTGAAGCTCTTATCAAGCTTATAACGGCATCTATATTATCTAAAGCAATTTTTAATCCTTCTAAAATATGTGCTCTTGCTTCAGCTTTATTTAACTCAAACTTAGTTCTTCTTGTAACAACATCTTCTTGATGTTTAATATAATGGTATAATATTTGTTTAAGATTTAAAACTCTTGGCTGACCATCTACAAGAGCAAGCATTATTATACTAAAAGTATCTTCCATTTGAGAATGTTTATACAAATTATTTAACACTATATTAGCATTAGCATCTCTCTTTAATTCTATAACAATTCTCATACCATTTCTATTACTTTCATCTCTTAAGTCTGATATACCTTCTATTCTCTTTTCTTTAACTAACTCAGCTATTCTTTCAACTAGTTTGGCTTTGTTTACTTGATAAGGTATCTCTGTAACTATTATCTGTTGTTTTCCTTTTGGTAGTTCTTCTATAAAAGCTCTAGACCTAACTTTAACTTTTCCTCTTCCAGTTCTGTATGCTTCTGCTATATTCTCTTTTCCCATTATGATTGCAGCTGTAGGGAAATCTGGACCTTGAACAAATTTTATTAAATCATCTACACTACATTCTGGGTTATCAATCAAATATACAGTTGCATCAATTACCTCAGCCAAATTATGTGGAGGTATTGAAGTCGCCATACCAACAGCTATACCATTAGAACCATTTACTAATAAATTAGGATATCTTGCTGGCAATACAGAAGGCTCTTTTAATGATTCATCAAAGTTTGGTTTAAAATCTACAGTTTCCTTTTCAATATCTCTCAATAACTCTAATGATAATTTACTCATCTTCGCTTCTGTATAACGCATCGCTGCTGGTGAATCTCCATCAACAGAACCAAAGTTACCATGACCATCTACTAAAAGTGCTCTAGTTGAAAAGTCTTGAGCCATCCTTACCATCGCATAATAAACAGCAGTATCTCCATGAGGATGGTACTTACCTAAAACGTCCCCAACAATACGAGCTGACTTTCTGTATGGTTTATCTGGCGTTAAATTTAATTCACTCATTGAGTATAGTATTCTTCTATGAACTGGCTTTAAACCATCTCTAACATCAGGAAGAGCACGTCCAGCTATGACACTCATCGAATAATCAATATACGATTTTTTCATTTCTTCCACTATTTCAATAGGGAGTATTTTGTTATTTTCTTCCATGTATACTAATCCCCTCTCTCTATATATCTAAGTTTCTAACAAATCTTGCATTTTCTTCTATAAATTCTTTTCTTGGAGCAACCTTATCACCCATAAGCATTGAAAATACTTCATCTGCAATTGCAGCATCTTCCACAGTAACTTGTAATAAAGTTCTTGTCTCAGGATTCATAGTTGTTTCCCATAATTGCTCTGCATTCATCTCTCCAAGACCTTTATATCTTTGAAGTTCCACACCATTTCTTCCAATTTCATCTAATAAGATATTTAACTCTTTATCTGAATAAACATAATGTTCCTTCTTTTGCTTTGTAACTTTATATAAAGGTGGCTGTGCTGCATAAACATACCCCTCATCTATAAGAGGTCTCATATATCTAAAGAAGAATGTTAATAATAAAGTTCTTATATGAGCTCCATCTACATCGGCATCGGTCATAATTATAATTTTATGGTATCTAGCCTTATCTATATCAAAATCTTCTCCAATACCACAACCATAAGCTGTTATCATATTTTTTATTTCATCTGAAGATAATATTCTATCTAGTCTTGATTTCTCAACATTAAGTATTTTACCTCTTAATGGAAGTATAGCTTGACTATTTCTATCTCTACCTTGCTTAGCTGAACCTCCCGCTGAATCCCCTTCGACTAAGAATATTTCACTTTTAGCAGGGTCTTTTTCTGCACAATCTGCCAATTTCCCAGGTAAAGATGTACTTTCTAACACACTTTTTCTTCTTGTTAATTCTCTTGCTTTTTTTGCAGCTTCTCTAGCTCTCTGTGCTCTTAAAGCTTTATCAACTATTATTCTAGCTGTTGATGGATTTTCCTCTAGGAAAGAACCTAGTTCATCAACTGTTACACTATCAACTACACCTCTCATAAAACTATTACCTAGTTTTGTTTTAGTTTGTCCTTCAAATTGAGGTTCTGGTAGTTTAACTGATACTACAGCTGTAAGACCTTCTCTTATATCTTCACCTAGTAAGTTAACATCATTTTCTTTTAAGAATTTATTTCTCTTAGCATAATCATTTACAGTTTTAGTAAGAGCTGCTTTAAATCCACTTAAATGGGTTCCTCCCTCATGTGTATTTATATTATTTGCAAAAGAATATATGTTCTCTGTATAACCATCTGTATATTGCATAGCTAATTCGACAATACAATCATCAACTTTTTTATCTATATAAACTATGTCATCATGTATTCCAGTTCTAGTTTTATTTAAATATTTAATATATTCTACTAAACCGCCTGTATAATAAAATTCTTTTCTTTTTTTCTGATCTTCTCTTTTATCTTCAAATACTATTCTTATTCCTTTATTTAGAAAAGAAAGTTCCCTAAGCCTATACTCTAATGTTTCATATTTAAATTCTATTTCATCAAATATTGTAGCATCAGGCATAAATTGAATTATTGTTCCTGTATTTTGAGATTCTCCAACTACTTCAAGCTTAGATGTTGGTAGACCTTTTTCATATGTCTGCTTATATATCTTTCCATTTAAATAAACTTCTGCTGTCATCCATTTTGACAATGCATTAACTACAGAAACACCAACCCCATGAAGACCTCCAGATACTTTATATCCTCCGCCTCCAAACTTTCCTCCTGCATGAAGATTAGTTAGTACTGTTTCTAAAGTTGATTTACCAGTCTTAGGATGTATTTCAACTGGTATACCTCTTCCATTATCTTTTACTAAAACACTGCCATCTTCATTAATAGATACATATATGTCTGAACAATATCCTTGTAAAGCCTCATCTATACTATTATCTACAACTTCATAAACTAAGTGATGTAGACCCCTAGGACTTGTACTACCAATATACATACCGGGTCTTTTTCTAACGGCTTCTAATCCCTCTAATACTTGTATCTGACTTGCACCGTATTCTTGTTTCATTTAATTTCCTCCATTCTCTATGCTAATAACATCGCCATTTTCAATATTAAATATTGTAACATTTTTTTCATCAAATATTTTTTTATGTGAAATCTCAGCACTTGTTATAAACATTTGAACATTGCTTAAATTGTTTACTAAAAGTTTTTGTCTTGCTTCATCTAGCTCACTAAAAACATCATCTAAAATTAATATGGGATATTCTTCAACTTCATTTTTTATTAATTCTATTTCTGATAACTTTAACGATATTGAAGCAGTTCTTTGTTGACCTTGTGAACCAAAAAGTCTTGCATCTAAATCATTTATGAATATATTTAAGTCATCTTTGTGTATACCATATCTAGTAGTTCTAGATTCTATATCATTAGGTCTATTTGATGACAATTTGGCTAAAAATTTATTATATACTGTTTCTATAGTGTCTTCATCAGTTATATTTATTTGATTTTTATATCTAATTGATAGTCTTTCAACTCCATTAGTCAAATTCATATGCATATTCTCAGATATATTAGCTATCTTTTTTATAAAGTCTCTACGCAAAATATAAATATAACTCCCATACTTTGCCAATGTTTCATCATATACATCTAATAAAGCTTCATCAACATGTATACTTTTAAGCACCCTACTCCTTTGAGAAAGTGTTTTGTTATAATTGGTAAGATATTTATAATATTTAGGTATAATCTGACTAATCTCTTTGTCTATAAATGTCCTTCTTTCTTTAGGACCCTCTTTAACCAATCTCAAATCCTCAGGAGAAAATATAACCACATTTAAGTTGCCAAGTAGCTCCTGTATCTTTTGTAAAGGGACTTTATTTATTCGTATCCCCTTTTTATCTTTTCCAATAATTAGCTCTATTAGACTATATTTATTATATTTTGAAAAACTTCCTCCAATATATAAGTTTTCACTATTAAATCTAACCATTTCTCTATCTTTGTTGGTTCTAAATGATTTTCCAAAAGAAAGCATATAAATAGATTCTACTATATTTGTCTTTCCTTGACCATTTTTCCCAACAAGTAGATTTACTTTCCCATTAAATTCCAGATGCAACTTTTTATAATTTCTAAAATTAACAAGTTGCAAACTTTTAAGTTTCACAAAAAGTTCTCCTTTTTTACAATACTTTTATTTTAGTTCCTTCTATTTCAACTATATCTCCTGATTTTATCTTTTTTCCTCTTCTTAATTCTATTTCATCATTTACTGTCACTAAACCTTCTTGAATTAAAAATTTTGCATGACCTCCTGTTGATGCAATCTCTGCTAATTTTAGAAATTGATCCAACTTTATATATTCTGATTCTATAGTTATTTCAGTCATAATAGTTCCTCCTTGCCACTATTTTAAACAAATTCCTATTGATACACTAAAAGTATATTATACCATAAATATGCTTATAAAAGGAGTTGTCTAATATTAGAAAAATTTTTCTACAAAAGACAACTCCTTCATGTCTGCTATATATTTGATGATATTCTTACTGGAAGTAGTAAGTAAATATAATTAACATCATCCGTTGGTTTAATTATACAAGGATTTACATTTGTAGTAAATTCTATAAATATTTCCTCATTATCTATATTTTTCAAACCTTCAATAAAGTATCTAGAATTAAAAGCTATATCTAGATAATCTCCATCTAAATCTATTTCAACTTCTTCATATACATTTCCTTTTTCTGTATTAGAAGTAATTGCCATTACTTTATCTCTTATAGATAATTTTATAAGATTATTTTTTTCTGATTGAGATAATAAAGATGCTCTTTCTATGCTATTTAAAAGTTCTTTAGTGTTTAACTTAACTCTACTATTATGTTCTCTTGGTAATAATTTTTTATAATCAATAAAATCTCCCTCAAGTAATCTTGTAATAATTTTTGTATCATTAATTATAAAAATAGCATTTTTTTCGTTAAATCCAACCTTAACATTATCTTCTCCAGAAAGCAAACTATTGACATCTATAAGTGTCTTTCCAGGAATTATGACTTTTATATTTTCAGTTAAACTGTCAACTGAACAGCTTTTCACAGCTAATCTATATCCATCAATTGCTACTAAATTTAAGTTTCTATCTACAATTTCTAAAAGTTCTCCCATTAAAATAGGTTTCGTTTGATCTTGTGATATAGCAAATACAGTTTGTTTAATCATATTTTTTAGGATTTCTTGAGGTATGCTGTATAAATCTTCTTCGTTTAATTCTGGTAATTTAGGAAATTCTTTTGCTGCATATCCTTTAATTTTAAATCTTGAATTTACACAATTTATGTAAATATTATTTTCTGAATCAGTTTCTATTTCAACAAAAGAATCTGGTAATTTTCTAATTATATCTCCAAATAATCTTGCATCTACAACAATATTGCCTTTTTCTATAATTTCTGCTTGTACATAAGTTTCTATTCCTATTTCAGCATCATATCCAGTAAGTTTTAATTGACCCTCTTCTGTAGATATAAGTATACCTTTTAAGAGCTCTATCGTTGTTTTTCCATTAATAGCTTTTTGAGCAATCCCGATTCTATTTGCTAGGATTTTTTGATTACAAATTATTTTCAATGTGGATAACCTCCTCTGGCTTTTTATATAAAAAAATAAGTTAAAATCATAGTAGTAATAGTAGTAGGTGTTGTTGATAATGTTAATAAGTATGTGTAACATTATAAATACAAAGATATTAACATGTGTATAAGATGTTAATATCTTTGTTATTTTAGACTTAATAATTTGTTAATAATTTTTATTCAAAAAAAATATTAACAGGTTATTCAAGAGATATAAACATGCAATTGTGTATAAGTTATCCCTTCAAATCTGATATAATTTTATCTATTTTAGTCTTAATTTCTTCACTTTCTTCTATATCTTTAGATACCTTGTCATGAGCATGAATTACTGTTGTATGATCCCTACCTCCAAACTCTTCTCCTATTTTGGGAAGGGATAAATCAGTAAGTTCGCGCGTTAAGTACATAGCTATTTGTCTTGGATAAGCTATTGAACGTGTTCTTTTTTTAGAATTAAAATCTTCCATCTTTAGATTGAATACAGAAGATACTTTTTCTTTTATTCTAAGAACATTTATTTCTTCATTTTTAGAAGTTGTTATAATATCTTTCAAAGCTTCTGTAGCAAGATCGAAAGATATTACCCTATTACTAAGAGAAGAATAAGCAACTACTCTAGTTAAGGCACCTTCTAGTTCCCTTATGTTTGATTTAATATTCTTTGCTATATATGACATGACTTCATTTGGCACATCTATACGTTCTAGTTGAGCCTTTTTTCTAAGTATAGCAATTCTTGTTTCAAAGTCTGGTGCTTGAATATCAGTTATAAGTCCCATTTCAAATCTCGATCTTAATCTATCTTCTAGTGTAGGTATATCTTTTGGTGGTCTATCACTAGAGATAATTATCTGTTTATTTGCTTCATGAAGAGTGTTAAATGTATGGAAAAACTCTTCTTGAGTTCTTTCCTTTCCAGCTATAAATTGAATATCATCAATTAATAAAACATCTACGTTTCTATATTTATTTCTAAATTCTTCATTTTTATCATCTTTTATAGAGTTTATAAGTTCATTAGTAAATTTTTCTGAAGAAACGTATACAACTTTTGAATCTTTTTTTTGGCTAACAATATGATGTCCTATAGCATGCATTAAGTGCGTTTTACCTAAACCAACTCCTCCATACAAAAAAAGTGGATTGTAAGCTTTAGCAGGAGATTCAGCAACTGCAACACATGCAGCATGAGCAAATCTATTGCTATTACCAATAACGAACGTATCAAATGTGTATTTTGGATTTAGGTTAGGGTAAAGTACTCTATAATTTAAATCTGAACTATCGGAATTTAAGTCAGCAACTTCCTTTTCGCTCAATACAAATTTAATATTATACTTTTTTAATGACAGTTGATTTATAGCATCTTCAATTAAATGCAAATATCTATTTTCTAGAATATCTTTATTAAAATCACTAGGAGCTAGTAGTATCAAGTCATTAAGATGTATTTTTAATGGTACGATGTTTTTAAAAAAGGTATTAAAACTTACTGAAGTTAAGTCACCTTTTATTAATTGTAGGGTTTTGTCCCATAAAGAAACTATATCCATAATATAAACCTCCGAACAGAATAATTAATATTTTCCACAAAGTTATTAACAGAAAAGCAAAAATATATATAAATTTTACAGAATAACTAAATTTATGGATAATGGTGTTGATAAATTAATAATAGTATAAATTATTAAAAAAAGATGAAAAGATATAAACAATATGTAGATAAAGTTATAAATAACATAAACATACAATAAATGGTGATTATAACTAGAGTATTGTCAGCAATCTTAAAAGTTATACACAAAAGTATCCACAAGCTGTGAATAATTTCTAATAAGTTGATAACATTTATACACATTATCAACAAGTATATTTATAATATCAAAATATATGTCAAACTTCAATGATTTGTAACTAATTTATCCACAATATTAACTAATTGTTGATAAAAATATAAACATGTTAAAATTACTTTATTTGTGTATATAATTGAAAAAAGTAATTTAGAATAAAATTAAATAGATTTTTACTAGTATTTTCAATAAAAAAAATACATAATATATATATGGTATATTTTGTGATATAAGCGTCCCAAAAACTCGTTGACAACAGTAGTAAAAGTATTTATAATTATATGTGTTATGTTTACTTTGAGGGTAAAGTTATTATTTTTATAAACGGAAAATAAAATCTGAAAGGCGGTGCAAAATAATGAGTAAAAGAACTTATCAACCAAAAAAGAGACAAAGAAGTAAAGAACATGGTTTCAGAAAAAGAATGAAGACGTCTAACGGAAGAAACGTGTTAAAGAGAAGAAGAGCTAAAGGAAGAAATAGATTAACTCATTAATTACAAAAGGGCCGCTGCAAAGGTGGCCTTTTTGTGTAAATAATTACAATTCATAGCTGTGTTTATGGAGGTTAACTATGGACTTTAATAGGACTAAAGGGTTGAAAAAAGACTCTGATTTTAGAAAAGTATATAAACACGGCAAATCTTTTGCAAACAAATATTTAGTAATATATATACTTAAAAACAAATCAGATTATAGTAGAGTAGGTATTTCTGTTTCAAAGAAAGTAGGAAAAGCCATTACTAGGAATAGAGTAAGAAGACTAATAAAAGAAGCCTACAGATTAAATATTGATGAAAAAATTAAGCCTGGATATGATATAGTATTTATAGCAAGAGTATCTAGTAAGGATGCTACTTTTAAAGACATAGACAAGTCTATAAAAAATTTAGTTAAAAGAACGGATATTTCTATTTAAATTGTATGCTATAAATATGGAGGTTAATGACTTTGAATAAAATAATTTATATATTAAAGGAAATAAGTAAGTATTTATCGAATTTATGTATTTATTTAGTGAGATTTTATCAAAAGTATATATCTCCCTTAAAGGGACCTACCTGTAGATTTTATCCAACTTGCTCACAATATTCAATAGAGGCGTTTAAGAAATATGGATTTGTAAAAGGTATGTATTTAACAATAAGAAGACTTTTAAAATGTCATCCTTTTCATCCAGGAGGTTACGACCCTCTAAAATAAAAGAGAGTAACTATTAGGAGGTATAAAAAAATTGAATATAATAGGAAATTTCTTAGGATTGATTCTTAAGGTAATATTTGAATTTGTTAATCATTATGGTATTTCTATAATACTTTTTACTATACTAGTAAAGATTATTTTATTACCATTAACAGTTAAGCAGACTAAGTCAACAAAGGCAATGCAAGATATACAACCTCGTATAAAAGAGATACAAGAAAAATATAAAAATAAGCCAGAAAAACAAAATGAAGAAATTGTTAAGTTATATGGAGAAGCTAAAATTAATCCACTATCTGGTTGTTTACCTTTATTAATACAGTTTCCTATATTAATAGGATTATTTAGCGTTTTGAGAGAGCCAGTTGCTCATGGCGTTTTTGCAAATCAAGCTGCGTTTTTAGCAGCTGACAATGGGTTTTTATGGATAAAAAGCTTAACAGCACCAGATTATATACTAGCAGTATTTTCAGGAGCAAGTGCATATGTTATGCAAAAAGTAATGACTCCAAAAGATCAGTTACAAGGCTCTATGAAAGTAATGACATATGTAATGGCAGGTATGTCTTTCTATTGGGGATTTATATTCCCAGCAGGACTTACATTGTACTGGACAGTAAGTAACTTATTCTCAATAGCTCAATATTACTTAATAATGAATCCTTTAAAAGCTAAGCTGGCTGCTAACTCTAAGGAGGAAAAAGTTAATGAGAAAAAGCCTAAAATTAATAAAAAGTAGAAGTAAGGAAGAAGCTATAAGTAAAGCTATAGCAGAGTTAAATTTAAAAGCAGAGGATATAGAAGTTGAAATACTTGAAAATCCAAGCAAAGGGTTTTTGGGTTTTATAGGTGCTAAAGATGGTACTTATGAAATTTTTGTTATCGAGAGGGAACTACATGTAGCTAAAAATTTTATAGAGGTAATGTTGAGAAATGCAAATGTTGATGCCAAAGTCAATGTATCTCAAAAAGATAATTTAATCATGGTTGATATTGAAGGCAAAGAAGCTGCAAGTTTAATTGGTAGAAGAGGGGAAACTTTAGATTCTATTCAATTTTTGACTGGATTAGCTCTTAATAAAATAAATAAAGATTCTCACACAAGAGTACTTGTAGATATAGAAAACTACAGATCAAAACGAGAAGAATCTTTAATAAGATATGCTAATAAAGTTGCTAGAGAAGTAGCGAAAACGAGAAAAACTAAAAAATTAGATTATATGAATCCGTATGAGAGAAGAATAATACATTCAGCTCTTCAAAACGACAAATATGTAATTACATATAGTGAAGGAACTGATCCATATAGAAGATTAGTAATTGAGTGTAAAAGATAAAATCAACCTCCTAGACATTAGGGGGTTTTATTTTTTAATCTTATTATATTATTGTGATTAGTTAAACATAAATCTATATGTAAAAAATTATAAATAGAGGTGATAAATTTGTTTATAGATGATACAATTGCGGCAATAGCCACAGCACCTGGAGAAGGTGGTATAGGAATTCTTAGAATAAGTGGAGAAAAAGCTTTAAAGGTTGCAGAAGAAATCTTTAGGTCTATGTCAGGAAAGAGTATTGAGAAATATAATAAGAGAACATTAATATATGGAAATATAGTAGATGATGAGAATGTAATTGATGAAGTTTTATTGGCATATATGAAAGGTCCAAACTCATATACAGGAGAAGATGTTATAGAAATCAATTGTCATGGTGGATTTATTTCAGTAAAGAAGATATTAGAACTAATATTATCAAAAGATGTTAGGCTAGCAGAGGCTGGTGAGTTCACTAAAAGAGCATTTTTAAATGGGAGAATAGATTTATCTCAAGCAGAGGCTGTAATTGATGTTATAAAAGCCAAAACTGATATAGCTCATGGGGTTGCTCAAAATCAATTAGAGGGGTCTTTATCAAAGAAGATAAGAGAATTAAGAGATAAAGTTACGGAGATATTAGCTCATGTAGAAGTTGCTATAGATTATCCTGAGGAAGATATTGAGCATATAACATATAAAACTCTTAAAGAAAAAACTAATGAACTTCAAAAAGAAATTAAAAAGTTATATGATACAGCTGAAAGTGGAAAAATACTTAGAGAGGGCTTAAAGACAGTAATTGTTGGTAAACCAAATGTAGGGAAATCTTCACTTCTTAACTCTATTTTAGGAGAGAATAGAGCAATAGTTACTGATATACCAGGAACTACTAGAGATGTTATAGAAGAGTTTGTAAATATAAAAGGAATACCTTTAAAAATTGTTGATACAGCAGGTATAAGAGAGACTGACGATATAGTCGAAAAAATAGGTGTTGAAAAGTCTAAAGAATCATTTACTAGTGCAGATTTAATTATAATGGTTTTAGATGCATCTAGAAAGTTGTCAGAAGAAGATATAGAGATATTAGAAAAGCTTAAAGATAAACAAACGATAGTACTGTTAAATAAGAATGATTTGAAACAGGAAATTGAAGAAGAAAAAATACTTAAATATGTAGAAAATAATAGTATAATAAAAATATCAGCTTTACAGCAAGAAGGAATAGAAAAATTACAAGATAAAATAGAGTCTATGGTATATAAAGGCAATATTAAAAATGATTCTAGTTTAGTAGTAACAAATTCCAGACATAAAGATGCACTTAGTAAAGCATATAAATCTGCAACAGATGCTTTAGTTGCTTTGGAACAAAGCATGCCATTTGACTTTGTAGAAGTTGATTTAAAAAATATATGGGACTATCTTGGGTATATTAATGGTGATACAGTAACAGAGGATTTACTAGATAATATATTCCATAATTTCTGTATAGGGAAGTAAGGTACAAAAATAAATTTGTTTTTATTATAGAGATTTTTAAAAAATTTATAGTGTTTCTCATGAAACATTAATTTTAAAAAGAAAGGAATTATAAATGATAAAGTTTGAAGCAGGAAAATATGATGTTATAGTGGTCGGAGCAGGACATGCTGGATGTGAAGCTGCTTTGGCTACTGCAAGAATGGGATATAAAACTTTGATAATAACGATGTCTTTGGATTCTATAGCATTAATGCCTTGTAATCCATCGATTGGTGGAACTGGTAAAGGTCAATTGGTTAAAGAAATAGATGCCTTAGGTGGTCAAATGGGATTAAATATAGACAAAACATATATACAAAGTAGAATGTTAAATACTGCCAAAGGGCCAGCAGTTCACTCTTTAAGAGCACAAGCAGATAAATTTAAATACCATGAAGAAATGAAAAAAACATTAGAAAATGAGCCAAATCTTGATATAGCTATGGATGAAGTTGTAGAAATATTACATGAAGGAAATGTTGTAATAGGTGTTGGAACTAAACTAGGATGTTCATTTAAATCTAAAGCTGTAATATTGGCTACTGGAGTCTATTTGAATTCAAAAATATATATGGGTGAGGTTGCATTTTATGAAGGTCCTAATGCATTGGGATATGCAAAATACCTTACAGATAGCTTAGTTGATTTGGGTCTTAGAATGAGAAGATTTAAGACAGGAACTCCAGCAAGAGTTCATAGAGATAGTATAGACTTCTCTGTAATGTCCTTACAAGAAGGAGATGAAAAAGTAACTCCTTTTTCATTTATGAATGAAAATATAGAGAAAGAACAAGAACCTTGTTACTTAACAAGAACTACAGAAGAAACTCAAAAAGTTATATTGGATAACTTAAAAAGGTCTGCTATGTATAGTGGAGTAATAGAGAGCACTGGACCAAGATATTGTCCTTCTATAGAAGATAAAGTAGTAAGATTTAGTGATAAAACATCACATCAATTATTTATAGAACCAGAAGGATTAAATACTAAAGAAATGTATATACAAGGAATTTCAACTAGTTTACCTTTTGAAGTTCAATTAGACATGTACAAAACTATAAAAGGACTTGAAAATTGTAAGATAATGAGACCTGCATATGCTATTGAATATGATTGTGTTGACCCAACACAACTAAAGATTAGTTTGGAAATAAAGGGCGTTGAGAACTTGTTTAGTGCAGGACAGTTCAATGGTACTTCTGGATATGAAGAAGCAGCAGCACAAGGGCTTATGGCTGGTATAAACGCAGTTAGAAAGATAGAAGGAAAAGAGCCTTTTGTATTAGACCGTTCAGAAGCGTATATAGGTGTTTTATTAGATGACCTTGTTACTAAAGGAACTAACGAACCTTATAGAATGATGACATCAAGAGCAGAATATCGATTATATTTAAGACAAGATAATGCAGATATGAGATTAACTCAAAAAGGTTATGATATAGGATTAGTTAAAAAAGATAGATATGAAAGATTCATAAATAAAAAGGCGGCTGTAGAGAAAGAATTTGAAAGATTAAAAAATGAAAGAGTTACACCAAAAGAAGTAAATAGTCTATTAGAAGAAAAGGGAGCAACACCAATAAAGGTTGGAATATCTCTATATGAATTTTTAAAGAGACCAGAAGTTACTTACGAATTGCTTGAGGAATTAGGCAAAGGTGCTGGTGAAGATGTTTCAAGAGAAGTTAAAGAGCAGTGTGTAATAATAACTAAATATGAAGGTTATATAGAAAAGCAATTGAAACAAATAGACCAATTTAAAAAACTTGAGAATAAAAAATTGGATGAGAAAATAAATTACTCATCTATAGAAGGACTTAGACTAGAGGCTAGACAGAAATTGGATGATATAAAACCTATTTCAATAGGTCAAGCATCTCGTATATCTGGTGTTTCTCCAGCTGATATATCAGTTTTACTTATATACCTAGAACAAGTCAGAAGAACTAGAGGTGGCAAAGGTGAATAATATAGAACTTCTGAAAAATGGGATTGAAGGTTTTAATATAAATACCAATAATGGTATGTTAGAAAAGTTTAAAATGTATAGAGAAATATTAGTTGACTGGAATAAAAAGATGAATCTTACTGGAATAGAAGATGAAAAAGAAGTATATATAAAGCATTTTTTAGACTCTATTTCAGCTGTAAAAAACGGATATATAAAAAATGGTATGTCTATAATAGATGTTGGTACAGGTGCTGGTTTTCCTGGAATACCATTAAAAATATGTTTAGATAGCTTAAAGCTTACTTTATTGGATTCCTTAAATAAAAGGATAAATTTTTTAGAGGAAGTTAGTAAAGAATTAAAACTAGACAACATTACATTTATACATGGAAGAGCTGAAGATTTTGGGAAAGATGAAAAATATAGAGAAAAGTATGATATTGCTACAGCAAGAGCTGTTGCTGGATTACCAATTCTCATGGAATTTTGTGTAGCGTTTGTAAAAGTTGGAGGATATTTTATTTGTTTAAAAGGACCTAATGCTAACTTAGAATTAGAAGAATCACAAAAGGCTATTAATATTTTAGGATTAAAGTTTGTTGAAAAAATAGATGTAGAATTACCAGAAATGGATTTAAATCATAATATATTAGTTTTTAAAAAAATAAAGGAAACACCAGTTAAGTACCCTAGAAAAGCTGGTAAACCAGCTAAAAATCCTATTAAATAATTGAGAAATTATTAGAGGCAAGCTTAATTATTTCTCAGGAAATGATTAAGCTTACCTCAAAAAAAACAAAAATAAAGGAATTATTAAAGTAGATGCAGAAATAAATTTGTATGTACATATAGAGAACAAAAATAATTTATATCTAAAATAAGAGAGGTATGTTATGGAAGATAAAAGAGTTATGGAGATACCTATAGAAGATGTAGTTCCAAATCCATATCAACCAAGAAAAATATTTTCACAAGTTTCATTGGAGGAATTGAGCAATTCTATAAAGGTATATGGTATAATTCAACCTATAACAGTTAGAGCGAAAGATGGCAAATATGAGTTAATTGCAGGAGAAAGAAGATTAAGAGCAGCTAAATTAGCAGAACTTAAAACTATACCAGCAATTATAAATAATATGAATGATGAATCTTCTGCTGTTCTAGCGTTATTAGAAAATTTGCAACGAGAAGACTTAAATTTCATTGAAGAAGCAATTGGTTATGAAAACTTAATAAAAGAACATGCTTTTACTCAACAGCAATTAGCAGAAAAATTGGGCAAAAATCAATCTACTGTAGCAAATAAGCTTAGAATATTAAAGCTTCCAAATGATATAAAAATGAAGCTGATAGAGAATAATTTAACAGAAAGACATGCTAGAGCATTTCTTAAACTACCAAGTGAAGATTTAATGCAAAGTGTACTAGACAAAGTCATAAAAAATGAATTGACTGTTAAAAAAACAGAGAAATTGATACAAGATATATTAGAAGAACGTAAAGTTCAAGAAGAGCCTGATAAAAAACAGAATATAAAGGGTGCAATGAGTATAAGGATTTACATAAATACTATAAAGCAGGCCTTTGATGCTATATCAAATACAGGAATTGATGCTAAGTATAATGAAATAGATAAGGGAGATTATATGGAAGTTGTTGTAAAAATCCCTAAAAAATAGAGATTACTGCTTACCAGTAATCTTTTTTTGTAATATAAGCTTTGTAACATAAATTGATTTATAGACATTATTTATAACTATAAAACACCTAGTCAAAATTTAAAATTAATTTAATTCTTAAAGGGGGGAACATCATGGGCAAAGTTATAGCTGTATTCAATCAAAAGGGTGGAGTCGGAAAAACTACAACAAATGTAAATTTAAGTGCTAGTTTAGGAACTTTGGGAAAGAAAATATTAGTATTAGATTTAGACCCACAAGGAAATACAACCAGTGGATATGGTATTAATAAAAATGAAGTAGAAAATACCATCTATGAAATTATGTTAGATGGATTACATATCAAAGAAGCAATAATAAGTACTGAATTTGAAAATGTGGACGTAGTTCCATCAGCTACTGAACTATCAGGTGCAGAGATAGAGCTTACATCTAAGACTAATAGAGAGTATATCTTAAAAAATTCCATAAAATCAGTAATAGATGAATATGATTATATATTTTTAGATTGTCCACCCTCACTTGGGATGCTTACAATAAATTGTCTAACTGCTGTAGATAGTGTTTTAATTCCCATACAATGTGAATACTATGCTTTAGAAGGTGTTAGTCAATTAATGGAAACTATAAAATTAGTAAAATCAAGATTAAATGCTGATATAGAGATTCAAGGTGTTGTCTTAAGTATGTTTGATGGAAGAGCTAATCTGTCAATACAAGTGGTTGAAGAAGTCAAAAAATATTTTAAAGGAAGTGTATATACAACTCTAATTCCAAGAAATGTAAGACTAGCAGAAGCTCCAAGTCATGGAAAACCTGTGATTTATTATGATAAGAGATGTAAAGGGTCTGTAGCTTATTTGGAACTAGCAGAAGAATTTATAGATTTAGAAGAGGAGGAATAGTAGTATGGAGAATAAGTCTAAAAGAAGTAACAGATTGGGTAGAGGTCTTAGTGCATTAATACCAGATATTAAAGGAGAAGCTTCAGAAAAAGAGATAGTCAACATAGATCTAGACAAAATATATCCAAACGAAGTTCAACCTAGAAAGCAGTTTGATGAAGAAAAGATAAAAATACTATCTGATTCTATAAAAAATTATGGTGTTTTACAACCAATAGTAGTTAAAATGGATGAAAATAATAAGTATATGATAATAGCTGGAGAAAGAAGATTTAGAGCATCAAAACTTGCAAATAAAAGTCAAATACCTGCTATAATTAAAGATATAGATATGAAAGAGATAATGGAGATAGCTTTAATTGAAAACTTACAGAGAGAAGATTTGAATTCAATAGAAGAGGCTTTAGCATATAAAAGTTTAATAGAAAATTACAATGTAACTCAAGAAGAAATATCAGAGGCTGTTGGTAAAAGTAGACCTCATATAACTAATACACTAAGACTTTTAAATCTAGGACAAGATGTCATAGAAATGATAGATAGTGGTAGAATTACAGCAGGTCATGGTAAGGCTTTATTGAGGATTGTAGATAAGGACTTGCAATTACAAATAGCGAAAAAAATAGAAGAAGAAGAACTTTCTGTAAGAGAAGTCGAAAATATAGCTAAAAAAATATCTGAAAATAAAGAAGAAGTACCAAAAAAATCTAAGCCTAAAGATGTATTTATCTTAGATGTTGAAGATAGACTTAGAAACATCTTTGGAACAAAAGTAAATATTTCTAAAGGAAAGAAAAAAGGTAAAATAGAGATAGAATACTATAATGATGATGATTTAAACAGTATTGTATCAATGCTTCTTGAATAGAACAAAACTATAAAACAGAGAGGAAGATTGTTATGATTTATTTAGATAATGCTGCAACTACATATCCAAAACCAGAAAGAGTGTATGATGCTGTTTTAGACTGTATGAAAAACTATTGTGCAAACCCAGGTAGAGCAGGACACAAACTCGCTATGAGAGCTGCAAGGGAAATATATGATACAAGAGAGAATATAGCTAAGTTGTTTAATGTTAGTAATCCTATGAATATAGTATTTACATCTAATGCAACAGATTCTTTGAATTTAGCAATAAAAGGTGTATTACAAGAAGGAGATCATGTAATAACAACGTCTATGGAGCATAATTCAGTAATAAGACCTATAAAAGCATTAGAAAAAAAGGGTGTTGAGAATACTGTAGTAAAATGTGACTATGAGGGATTTCTAGATTATGAAGCCTTAGAGAAATCAATAAAGAAAAATACTAAATTGATTGTAACAACACATGCATCTAATGTATGTGGAACTTTAATCGATATAAAAAAGGTTGGAGAAATAGCTAAAAAACATAATATACTATTTTTAGTAGATGCATCACAAACAGCAGGTGTTTATGATATAGATGTAAATAAATGTAATATAGATATGTTAGCAATGCCAGGTCATAAATGCTTATTTGGACCTCAAGGAACAGGAATATTATATGTAAGAGAAGGACTAAATTTAAATATATTAAAAGAAGGTGGAACAGGTAGTAAATCAGAAGAAATGGTTCAACCAGAATTGTTCCCAGATAAATATGAGTCAGGAACTCACAATACTCCAGGTATAGCAGGTCTTAACCAAGGTATATTATTTATATTTGAAAGAGGAATCAACAATATAAGACAACATGAAGAAGAATTATGTCAATATATGATGGACAAGTTAGAGGAAGTACCAGATATAAAGATATATGGCCCAAAAGACAGTAAAAAAAGAGCATCAGTAATAGCTCTAAATATAGGAAATATGGATTCTGGTGAGGTTACTTTTTTATTAGACAGTGATTATAATATAGCAACTAGATCAGGAATACATTGCTCTCCACTAGCACACACTACTTTAGGGACTTTAAAACAAGGGGCAGTAAGATTCAGTATAGGATATTTTAATACAAAAGAGGAGATAGATAAAGCAGTAGAAGCTTTGAAGAAAATTTCAAAAAATAAGTAGTATAGAATTAAACAATATGTAAAAAGAGGTTGTCTCAAAAGATAAGCTTCCTTTTCATTGTGGAAGTAATAAAAATGTATTTGATTTCATACAAAAGAGAGTGACTCATGAACTAAAAGGTTCATTTTGAGGCACTCTCTTTTCTTATAATATAGCATGTCTAAAAAAGTTACTTTAAGTAATCTCCTTCTTCAAGAACGATATGACCACTTTCATAATTAGAACCATCAACAGTAATTTTTATTTGTTCAACATTCATATTTTTTATATAAGTACGAGCAACTGAATCAAGCATTAAAGTTTCTGCATCACTACCTAAGTTTGACTTTGTGAAATCAGAGCTAACATCTAATATGCCAGTTTTCACACCGTCAATATCTTTTGTAGTGAATGAATTTAATTTTGAAGATTCTGGAACAACTTTAAGTTTTTGAAGTTCTTCAAATAGAGTGTTTTCATCAATTTTATTCAAATCAACTTTATTTTTAATTAAATCTGTCTTATCTACATCAAAAGAATAAATAGTAGCTGATTGAGTTTTAGCTTCTTCCTTTGGAGTAGATGTAGTTTTTTTATTAGGAACCTCTTTTTCAGTGTTGTTTTCTTCTTTTGGCTGTTCAACATTTGTATTGCTCTTAGTTTCTTTTTTAGGTGTATCATTTCCAATTTGAGCATTAGTACAACCAATTGCAAATATAGATATAGATAATATACTTAACACTAACATTATTTTCTTATTTTTCATAAAAATTTCTCCCCTCTTAAAAACTATTCTTATATATAATTATAATCGTTATGAGCAAATATATGAATACAAAATAGTAACAAATTTAAAAAATGATTTATTTAAATTAATTAAATTCAAAATAAACTAAATTTTAGTCATTTTTATGGGAAATCATTTAATGTACACAGAAAATATTGTAAAATAAAAGTAGTGTTTTTAAAATAAATATAAGTTATAATTATATTATAAAAAAATGTCTTCAAAAGGTGGGAATAGTATGGAAATTTTGAGCTTAGGAGAAAAGATTAAAAAATTAAGAAAAGAAAAAAACATGACATTAAAAGAATTAGCTGGAGATAGGATAACAGCGGCACAAATAAGCCATATAGAGAGGGATAAGTCTCATACTAGTTATGAACTGTTGGAATATCTAGGAGATAAGCTAGATGTAAGTGTAGAATATTTATTAGAGACTAAAGAAATGCAGTCAAAAAAGATAACTGATAATTTAATACTACAGAGCGAAATTTATATAAAAGAAAATGAGCTAAACAAGGCTGAGGACCAAATAAAAGAAGTTTTAGATATATGTAAGAGATACGATTTAATGGAGAACTATGGCAGATGTAATTTTTTAATGGCTAATATTAATCTGAAAAAATCTAACTATAATGACGCTATAGAAAACTTTGAGAAGGCATTATACTTCTTTATAAAAAATAGTGATAGTGAAAATATACTTAAGTGTTATTTAAACATAGGGAAAATATACATGCAGGAAGACTTTTATAAAGGTGCTATAAGCCACTTTAATTTTGCAGAGGAAATTTTGTTAGAGGGTAAGTTTGAGGATGTTAACATATATAAGGAACTATATAGCAAGATGGCATATTGTTACATAAAACTAGATAATCCCAATATGTCATTGAAGTACATAGACAAGATAAATGAAATAGATAATAGAAATGATAGAAAAGAAGATGTCGATATTTTGGTTTTAAAAGCAAACAATATGCTTGAGATTGGAAAATATGAAGAATCAAAAGATTACTTTAAAAAAGCATTAAAAATACTTGAAAATGAAGATAATAAAACTGGATTAGCAAATGTGTATTTAACAATTTGTGATGTTTATAGAAAAATAGGTGAAACAGATAGAGTACTTGAATATTCACAGAAGGTATATGACATAAAGAAAAATGATGAAGATGAATATATGATGTCAGGTTTATTCAAGATAATAGAAGCATATATAGATAAAGAAGACTATGATTTGGCTAGAAAATATTGTAAAATAGCTTTAGCTTCATCAATAAAAAATAAAAATAAGTTCAATGAATATAAAGCATTAAAATTCTATGCTAATATGTATAAAAATCAAAATGAAATTACTCTTGCAATTGAGTATTTAATTAAATGCATAAAAATAGTATCAGATTTAGGTAATAGTAGAATATTAGCTAACTTATATATAGACTTAGGTCAATTATATTCAAATATATCAAAAGAAAAAGAGTTAGAATATTATCAAAAAGGTGTATTTATGTATAAAAATTTAGAAATAATGTAAGATAAATAAACCTATAAGGGTATAGAAATAATCTATAACAAGCAAGATAATATCTATGATAAAATATAAATTGTATGAATATTTTTAAGGAGATGAATCAAACAATGAGTATAAAAATAGATGCTAGAGGGCTTGCTTGTCCTAAACCAGTTATAAATACAAAAAGAGAATTGGATAACTTAGAAGAAGGAGTTGTAGTCACAGTAGTTGACAATGAAACAGCTAAAGAAAATGTATTAAAACTTGCTAAGTCTTTAAATTGTGAAGCAAATATTGTTGATGAGAAAGAGAATTTTATATCTATAGAAATCATAAAAGGTAAAAATATCTTAGAGAAACAAAATATTTTAGATAACAAAGAAAGTGAATTAGAAGATACATGTGTATTTATATCTTCAGATAAGATGGGACTTGGCAATGATGAATTAGGAAAAGTATTAATAAAAGGTTTTATATATACTTTAACAGAGTCTAAGCCTTATCCTAAGTATGTACTTTTAGTTAATGGAGGAGTAAAGCTAAGTGCTGAAAATGAAGAAACTATAGAAAACTTAAAAATACTTGAGAATGCAGGTGTAGAAGTCTTATCTTGTGGGACTTGTTTAGACTACTACAATTTAAAAGACAAATTACAAGTAGGCACAGTTACAAATATGTACACTATAGTTGAAACATTAAAGAATGCATCAAATACCATTTCTTTATAATGTATGTTTGTTTAATAATATAAAACTAATAATAAAGATTAATTCAAAGAGAATTAGATAGTTAGAAAGGATTAAGTAATGAATCAGATGTATATAGTGTCATTTAATTCGACACATCATGCAATAAGATCAGAAAAGTTATTTGGTGAAAATAGTCTAAAAGTAATGGCTCTTCCAACACCAAGAGAAATAACAGCAAGTTGTGGAATATCAATTAAATTTTCTTTTGAAGATATTGAAAAGATAAAAACAATTTTAGTTGAAAATAATGTAGATGTAAAAGGAATTTATTGTATAAGTAAATTAGAAGATGGCTCAAAAGAAGTAGAGAAGTTAGATTAGGAGGTTATCTTTAGTTAATAAAAATATAGATAAATATAGTTATTTATAGTAAATTATAGTCAAGATGTGATTATATGAAAAACAATAACTATAAACCAAAAGAGTTTGCAGAGTTAATTAATATTTCAGTCAGAACTCTGCAACGTTGGGATGTTGAAGGGAAATTAAAGGCTTTTAGAACTCCAACAGATAG
>NZ_JAGWCV010000043.1:0-29624 GCF_020657735.1 Clostridioides sp. ZZV15-6383
ATTCATATATAAGAATTTTTTACCGATAGGTATGTATGTTATATCCATACAAATTTTTTCTAATGGTTGATTAGCTGTAAATTCACGATTTAATATATTATCATATACCTCAGATGATTTAAACTTACGTCTATATACTTTCTTTCTAATAATAGATTTAATACCTAGTTCTTTCATCAACCTATATACTCTCTTATGATTAATAGGGGTATCAAGTATTTTATTTAAATAAGTACAAATTCTTTTTCTACCATAAGTGCCTCTATATTTTTTATGTATTTCAATTATATAATCCTTAATAATTCTATCTTTGATATCCCTATCGGAAGATTTTTTAGAATAACTTAGCCATTTATAGTAACCACTTCTTGACACACCTATCAACTTACACATACTAGAAATACTATACTTCCTAGACATAAGTTTAATTGTTTTAAATTTATCGCTTACTTTGACTTGTCCGATAGGGTACTTAACTTTTTTAAGAATTCATTCTCCATGCGTAAGTACTTCAATTCTTCTTCAACAGATTTAAATATTCTATTATCATTTTCTAGACTAATATTTTTAAATCTGCCCCTAGTTTCCTCATTAAATGCAATTTTACCTTTATTTTTATAATCTTTTACCCAGTTTTGAACTTGTGTTTTGCTTCTTATATTCAGCATCTCAGCAATTTTGTATGATGAGTATCCTTCTTTTATATATAAGTTTACAGCTTTTAGTTTAAGTTCTTTGCTATATTTTTTGTGTTTTTTAGACATAGAAAAACCCCCTTAGAGTATACACTTTTTAGACCTATTATAATGGCCTTTTATTTAAATGTCTACTATAAGGGGATTATACTAAAATAGAGATAAGCCTCTTTTCATTGGTGAAATTATGAAAATATATTTGATTTCATACAAAAAGAGTGCCTCATGAACTAAAAAGTTCATTTTGAGACACCCTATTTTATTTAAGAATAAATTTTTTAATTTGTTAGAAGTTATTTAGCTTCTTCACAAGCACATTCTTGTGGACATTCTCCATAAATACAACTCTTATCAAAGTAATGAGTATGAAGATATTTATGAGCTACATCACTATTTGGTTCTCCAAAGAAGTCTTTGTAAATAGCTTGTAAATCAGGATTCTCATGAGATTTACGAATAGCTTTGTTTCTATCTATTTCATATAACGCATTTGCACGTCTATCAACTATTTCAGTATTACCATGGTGATAAGGTTGACCAGCACCTCCAACACATCCACCAGGACATGCCATAACTTCTATGATGTGGTATTTACATTCTCCACTTCTAACCTTATCCATAATCTTTCTAGCATTTTTAAGTGTATTTACAATACATACATTAACTGTAGTTCCATCAACATCTATACTTGCTTCTCTAATTCCTTTAAGACCTCTAACATTAGTAAAGTTTACATTATCTAAAGTCTTATTAGTTATCTTCTCATATGAAGTACGTAGAGCAGCTTCTAGAACTCCACCACTTGCTCCAAATATAGATGCAGCACCTGTAGATTTTCCTAAAGGATTATCAAAATCTTGGTCTTGAAGATTAGGTAAATCGATAGCAGCTTCTTTTATCATCTTAGCTAACTCTCTAGTAGTTATAGAAAGGTCAACATCTAATATTCCAGATTCGCTTAATTCCTCTCTTGAAGCTTCATATTTTTTAGCTACACAAGGCATTACAGATACAACATAAAGTTCTTCAGGATTGATTCCTAATATTTTAGGTGCATAGTAGTTTTTAGCTATAGAACCAAACATACCTTGAGGAGACTTACAGCTAGATGCTAAGTTTAACTTGTCTGGATAGTTGTGCTCTAAGAAGTTTACCCATGCAGGGCAACAGCTTGTTAATATAGGAAGATTTTCACCTTTTTGGATTCTTTCTATAAATTCAGTAGCTTCTTCCATTATAGTAAAGTCTGCACCGAAGTTTGTATCAAATACATGTTCAAATCCAAGTGCTTTTAAAGCAGCTACCATTTTTCCTGTAGAGATTGAACCTGGTTCTAATCCAAACTCTTCACCAATAGCAACTCTTACAGCAGGAGCAACTTGTACTACTATAGTCTTTTCTTTTTTATTTAAAACATCCCAAAGTTTAGGTACATTATCTACCTCTGTTAATGCTCCAGTTGGACAGACAGATATACATTGACCACAGAATGTACACTCTGTTTCAACCATATCAGAGTTAAAGAATGTACTAACTAAAGTATTAAATCCACGATTAACTCCAGATAATGCCCCTACTGTTTGTATGTCATTACATACAGTCTCACATCTTCTACATAATATACACTTAGAATGGTCTTTAACTAAAGATTTAGTAGAAGTGTCTTTACCTGCAAAAGATTTAGAACCTTGATATCTTATTTTTCTTACTCCTAAATCAGCAGCTATAGTCTGTAATTCACAATCTCCATTTTTTTCACATACAAAACAATCTTGTGGATGGTCTGATAACAATAATTCAACAATAGTTCTACGAGCATTTAATGCTTTTGCACTATTAGTTTGAACTCTCATACCTTCCTTTATAACTGTTCCACAAGCTGGAACTAAGCCTCTCTCTGTCTCAACCATACAAACACGACAAGAAGCACAAGTGTCAAGCTTATCTATTTCATTCATATGTAAATGACAAAGGTTGTGTATTTTTATATTTATTAATTTCGCAGCATCTAAGATAGAAGTTCCACTAGGTGCTGAAACGTGTTTGCCATTGATAGTTAAATTAACTAAACTCATTGTTATTCCTCCTCCAAATAAGTTATTTCTTGATTATAGCATTAAATGTACAATTATCTATACAAGCACCACATTTTAGACACTTAGAAGTATCTATTGTATGTTGTTCCTTAACAGAACCTGTTATACAACCAGCAGGACACACTCTAGAACATTTTGTACAACCCTTACAGTCGTCTGTTATAAAATAAGAAAGTAAGTTCTGACATTTACCAGCAGGACATTTCTTATCTACAACATGAGCTATATACTCATCTTTGAAATATTGAAGAGTACTTAAAATAGGGTTTGGAGCAGCTTTACCAAGACCACATAATGAAGCAGTTTGTATAGTTTCAGCAAGGTTTTCTAGGTCATCTAAATCTTGTAGAGTACCATTACCTTCTGTAATTTTAGTTAATATTTCTAATAATCTTGTAGTACCTATACGACAAGGTGTACATTTACCACAAGATTCTTCAACAGTAAACTCAAGGAAGAACTTGGCTATATCTACCATACAATCAGATTCATCAAGAACAAGCATACCACCAGAACCCATCATTGAACCGATAGAACTTAATGAACCAAAGTCTATAGGAGTGTCTAAATGTTCAGTTGGTATACATCCACCAGATGGTCCACCTGTTTGAACAGCCTTAAATTTCTTACCTTCAGGAATTCCTCCACCAATTTCAAATACAATATCTCTTAAAGTAGTACCCATTGGAACTTCAACAAGCCCTACATTTTCTACTTTTCCACCAAGAGCAAATACTTTAGTACCACTAGAATCTTCAGTACCTAAGTTTGCAAACCAATCTCCACCATTAAGTATAATTGCAGGTATATTAGCAAAAGTCTCAACGTTATTTAAACAAGTAGGAGATTTCCATAGACCACTCTTAGAAGAACTATAAGTCTTCATTCTAGGTTCACCACGTCTACCTTCAATTGAATGCATTAGAGCTGTACCTTCACCACAAACGAAAGCACCTGCACCATATTTTAATTCTAATTTAAAGTTAAATCCAGTCCCTAAGATATTTTCACCAAGTAAACCGTATTTTTCAGCTTGAGCTATAGCTACTTTTAATCTTTCTATAGATTTTGGATATTCTGCTCTTATGTATATGTATCCTGTATCAGAACCTATAGCATATCCACATATTGCCATAGCTTCAAGTACACTATGTGGGTCACCTTCAAGTACAGATCTATCCATAAATGCACCTGGGTCACCTTCATCAGCATTACATACAACGAACTTTTTATCTGTTGGACCAGCTGGATTTTTTGAAGCAGCTTCCCATTTAGAACCTGTAGGGAAACCAGCTCCACCTCTACCACGAAGACCAGAAGTTTTTACCTCTGTAATAACTTCTTGAGGAGTAAGAGAAGTTAAACATTTGCCTAGAGCTAAATAACCATCATTGGCAATATATTCTTCTATACTATCTGGGTCTATAAGACCACAATTTTTTAAAGCTATACGTAACTGTTTTTTGTAGAAAGACATTTCTTCTTGTTCTTCTACTTTTTTACTTAAAGATTCTTCTTCATATAATAATTCCTCAACAACTGTATTTCTAATTAAGTGACTTTGAACTATCTTTTCAGAATCAGATGGCTCAACTTTTACGTAGAAAACGTTATCAGGATAAACTTTTACGATAGGACCTTGAGCACAGAAACCAAAACAACCTGTCAAACGAACACTAACTTTGTCTTGGATTCCTGATTTCTTTATTTCATTTTCTAATTCACTAACTATTTCTAGACTGTTTGAAGATGTACATCCAGTATCACAACAAACAAGTAATTCTCTTCTTAATACATTTTCCTTAGAATAATTTTTTCTTAAGCTAAGATTAGGTTTCAGCTCATCAGCTAAAACTTTTAATTCATCAAATGAATTTACTTTACGCATTATTTATTCACCCCTCTTAACAATTCAATTCTAATTCTCTATAAGTATCTAATATTTCGCTTACTTGGTCAGGTTTCACTTTACCATAAACTTTACCATTTACAGTAACAACTGGAGCTAAACCACATGCCCCCAAGCATCTTAAACCTTCTAAAGAAAATTTAAAATCACTAGTAGTTTCTCCAACTTTTATGCCAAGTTGTTTTTCAAAAGCACTTAAGATTTTGTCAGCACCTTTTACAAAACATACAGTCCCTAGACAGACACTGATTTTATACTTACCTACAGGTTCTGTAGTAAAATAAGAATAGAATGTAACAACCCCATATACCTTTGCAGGAGCTACTCCAAGTTTTCTAGCAACATGAAGCTGAACTTCTTTTGGAAGATATCCAAATATACCTTGGGCTTCATGTAGAACTTGTATTAACGCACCTTCCTTTGTTGCAAGAGAGTCAATAAATATATCTAGTTCGTCAAATAATTGCTTGTTGTGTGAAATAAAATCGCACATAACAAATCCCCCTTTTCTTTTTAAAGTTATTATTTTGCATAAAATAATTAACCATGAGTTGACCCCAACATTATGTGGGTGAACAAAACCAAAACAATAAAGAAAGAATAATATACAACAATTTCTTTATTCATAAAAACAATGCAAAAAAGTTACCTATTAAAAATAAAAACTATACTAGTCTATTATAATATAAAATAATTCAGAATAGTTAAAAAAAATAAAAAAAATGAGCTAAATTCAATAAAAAAAAAATAATACATATAAAAAACTTTAAAAAATAAACCAAAATGTAAAATTTTTATAAAATAAAAGATTTATAAAACTGCTGATAATAGTCTGGAAATGGATTCCTTAATTTTTATATAAGTAGACCTAGAATTATATATATCTAATGTTATTTCTTTTGAATTTAAAATATCATTTTCAAATATAACTCTTTGTTCCAATGCTTTTTTTGAAGAGTACATAAATGCATTCACTTCAAAATTAAGCTCAAAACTTCTTATATCCATATTGGCTGTTCCTATAGAACAGATAGAGTCATCTATAACTATTGTCTTAGCATGTAAAAATGCATTTTGACCATAAGTATAGATTTTAGCTCCAAACTTTAAAAGTTCTCCAGCATATGAATATGATGCCCAGTATACAAAGGGATGGTCAGGTTTAGAAGGAATCATAATTCTCACATCAACACCAGATAAACAAGCTATTTTTAAAGTATCTATAAATGTTGAGTCAAGTATTAAATAAGGACTCTGTATGTATATATACTTTCTAGCTTTCTGAATCATTTTAAGGTAACCATATTTAATCTCGTCAAGTTCTGATATATCTGGACCACTTGATACTATCTGAATCCCAATATTTTCAGAAAGATGATTAGAGTGTGCTTCTTCTTCTATAAAGTACTTTTCTAAGTCTAAATCTTCTTTAGTTGTGTATCTCCAATCAAGGATAAATCTCATATTTAGGTCAATTACACAATCACCAGTAAGCTTAGTATGTGTATCTCTCCATAAACCAAATTTTGGATTTCTACCTAAATATTCATCACCAACATTATATCCACCTACAAATCCTACTTTACCATCAATAACAACAATTTTTCGGTGATTTCTATAGTTTAAGTTAAAGTTTACAATTTTTAAGAACGATGGGAAGAAGCTTCCGACTTTAACACCACTTTCTTTAAGTCTTGAAAGTGTACTATTTTTTAGTGTTCTACCACCAACTGCGTCAAATAAAAGTCTTACTTCAACACCTTCTTTAGCCTTGTCTACTAGAATGTCTATTATTTCAGTTCCGATTTTGTCATCTTTGAAAATATAAAATTGTATGTTTATATATTTTTCAGCTTTTTTAAGTTCTTCAAGAAGACTGTTAAAAAATTGACTAGACTCAGCATAAATCCACACATTGTTATTATTGGTATAATGAGCATTATTTGAATTAGCCAATGCATAAATCATATCCTTATGTTGATGTATATCTGAATCAATTTCAGATGTAGATTGGAGTTTAACGTGAGTATCGAGTATATTACTTTTGATTATCTTATCATCCTTTTCTTTCAGTCTAAACATATTGTTTTTTGAAATATTTCTACCAAAAGCTATATAAAGTATGAATCCAAGTGCAGGAATCAATACTAATATAAGAAGCCATGTTAAAGTTGTATTTATGTTTCTTTTTTCCCTAAAGATAAGGTTCAGTATAACCATGAAATTAATTATATATATTGTAGTAACTGTTATTTCATATATTGACATTTCGAAAAATGATATATCAAACATAAAATTTCCTCCTTCAAATATTTATTAAAATAAGTAATTATATATAATAACACAAACATATATCTATTATATATAATACCTCAACAATAAAAAAGTAAAATAAATAATCGAAAGGTAAATTTTTCAAATTCAATATAAATTATTTCGAAATTAACAAAGTTGTTATATAATAAATAATATAATTATATAAGACAAGTATATATAAGCATATAGTATATTTTTTATGTTAATAAAATTTATTATATATCATATTGTTATTATATAATTATTGCCATAAAAAGACAAGGGAAAGTATAATTTTTAAGGGGGAAGGATTTATGAGTAAAGGATTCTTGACACCTGGGGAAACGGCACAAGCAACTATAAGTGCAGGCATAAAAAAAGCAAACATTTCAACACAAAATGCAATTTTATTGGGTTTATTTGGAGGAGCATTTATAGGTTTTGGGGCATTGGGAAGTATGATAGTTAGTCAAACTTTTGGCAAGATAGACCCAGGAGTAGCTAGCTTTTTAAGTGCAATGGTCTTTCCAGTAGGTCTTATGCTTGTAGTGGTAGCAGGAGCAGAGTTATTCACTGGAAACACTTTAATGGCTATTGCCCTTATGGACAAAAAAATAACATTAGGAAAAATGTTAAGAAACTGGGGACTGGTTTATTTTGCAAATTTAGTAGGTTCAATTTTATTAGTAGCACTTGTCTTTTATTCTTCTACATTAGCAGGGGATGCAGCTACAAAAGCTATAGCTGTGGCAGAAGCTAAAGTTAATTCAACTGTAGTTTCAATGTTTTTAAAAGCAATACTTTGTAATATTCTAGTAGTTTTAGCTGTATGGATGGCTACAGCGTCTCAAGATATAATGTCAAAATTGGCTTCATGCTGGACAGTAATAATGCTATTTGTGCTATGTGGATTCCAACATAGTGTTGCAAACATGTTTTTTATACCAATGGGAATGGCATTAGGAGCAAATATAACTATG
The DNA here is from genome assembly GCF_020657735.1 of Clostridioides sp. ZZV15-6383. Classification (NCBI taxonomy): domain Bacteria; kingdom Bacillati; phylum Bacillota; class Clostridia; order Peptostreptococcales; family Peptostreptococcaceae; genus Clostridioides; species Clostridioides sp. ZZV15-6383. Next base: position 7,976 of record NZ_JAGWCV010000043.1, read on the forward strand.
GTTCAATTCATAACTAATTTGGTAGTTGTAACACTTGGAAATATCGTTGGAGGTTCCATAGTAGTTGGGGGAATTTATTATCTTTGCTATGTTAAAAATAGTTAGATAAATAATATGAATTAAATTGCCTTTTAAAGCATTGATATCAGTGATATTGATGCTTTTTTTAAATTATTTATATTCTTTTATATGTTGTTATTTTTTTTTTTTTACTTTATTATATATTTATTGAATATAGTTTGTAATTAAGAAACTTAAAATATAAAGTCCATATGATAAGCAAAATCATATATTATTGAATATAGTTAATACTATATATTAATGTAAATTAAATAATATTGACAGCTAAAGTTTAGTATAATTTGGGAGGAAATACAATGAATAATCAAGATATATATGAAAATTTATTAAATATATTAAGTAAAGATGATATAAAAGTCGATGAACCTATGAAAAAGCATATTTCATTCAGGGTAGGAGGACCAGCAGATATATTAGTTAGACCTAGAACTGAAGAACAATTAAAAAATGTACTTCAGTTGGTAAAAAAAGAATCTATTCCATATTTAATAATTGGAAATGGTTCAAATATTTTAATTAAAGATGGTGGAATAAGAGGAGTAGTAATAGAATTAGCAGATAATTTTAACTCTTATGAGATAAATGATACTAGGATAACTGCTCAGTCAGGAGCTTTGTTATCGGTTCTAGGTAAAGCTCTTCAAAAACAAGAATTAAAAGGATTTGAGTTTGCATCAGGTATACCTGGAACATTAGGAGGAGCATTAGCCATGAATGCTGGAGCATATGGTGGTGAAATGAAGGATATAGTAAAGTCAGTAAGACTGATGGATATGGAAGGAAATATCTTTGAACTTTCAAATGAACAGATGGAATTTGGGTATAGAAGAAGTATAATATCGAAAAACGGGTATATAGCTTTATCAGCAGAATTAGAATTACAAAAAGGAAATTATGATGAAATAAAAAGTTTAATGGATGATTTAGCAACGAGAAGAATAACTAAACAACCATTAAATTTTGCTAGTGCAGGAAGTACATTTAAAAGACCAACAGGACATTTTGCAGGTAAATTAATAGAAGAAACTGGATTAAGAGGTCTTACTTTAAGAGGAGCACAAGTATCTGAAAAGCATTGTGGATTTGTAGTCAATCAAGGAGAAGCAAGTGCTAAAGATATTTTAGACTTAATATATGTTATAAAAAGTGCTGTATATGCCAAGTTTGGAGTTATGTTGGAAGAAGAAGTCAAAATACTTGGAGAGGATTAACAGATGAAAATACTGGCTGATTATCATACACATACATTATATAGTCATGGTAAAGGAACTATTGAGGACAATGTAAAGGTGGCCATTTCTAAGGGAATAAAGACAATAGGAATATCAGACCATAGTTACAAACATATCGCATATGGTGTAAAGAAAAAAGATATTGTTAAAATGAGAGAAGAAGTAAATTATTTAAATGATAAGTATAGTGATATAGATATACTTTTAGGTATGGAGTGTAATATATTAGATGACAAAGGTAATATAGACATGGATAATAAATTTATTAAGGAATTTGATTATATTATGGCTGGATATCATTTTGGTTCTACTCCTACATCATTCAAAAGTTTATTAAATCATTGTAATAATTATATTTTAAAAACTGAAAAAGCAAAAGAATATAATACAAAAGCTGTAATAAACGCGATAAGTAATAATGATATTTTTATAATTACTCATCCTGGAGATAAAGGAGATGTGTATATAGAAGAAGTAGCAAAAATAGCAAAAAAGACAGATACTAGACTTGAAATAAATAGTAGTCATTCTTTTTTGAATGTGAATCAATTAAATGAGATAAAAGAGCTAGAAAATAAATTTATAATAGGCTCAGATGCACATTGTCCAGAAAGAGTTGGTGATTTTGAGCTAGCTATGAAGACTATATCTGACTCTAATTTGGATATATCATTAGTAGAAAACATTATAATATGATAAACATAAGATAAAAGGGAGGAGTTAGCAATGAAATTTGTTATAGTTACAGGTCTTTCAGGATCTGGAAAAAGTGAGACAATGAGAGCTTTAGAGGATATGGGATTTTATTGTGTAGATAATCTACCTCCTGCTTTGATAACTAAATTTGCAGAACTATGTTATCAACCAAATTCAAGTATTGATAAAGTTGCTCTAGGGATAGATATAAGAGGAAGAAAGTTTTTTGAAGCGCTTCATGAAAGCTTAAATTACTTGGAAAAAGAAAATTATGAATATGAAATGGTATATTTGGATTGTAATGATGATGTATTGTTGAAGAGATATAAAATGACAAGAAGAAATCATCCATTAGCAAAAGACATGCAGATTCCAGAAGGCATAAAAATGGAAAGAAAGATAATGGAGCCTTTAAAGGAATTATCTACATGTATAATTGATACAACTAATATGAAACCAAAAGACCTTAAGGAAGAAATAAAGAAAATATATTCTTCTGGTGAAGATAATCCAAATCTAACTATTTCTGTAGTATCTTTTGGATTTAAACATGGTATACTTGCTGATGCAGATTTAGTATTCGATGTAAGATTTCTTCCAAATCCCTATTATGTTGAAGGGTTAAGAGCTAAAACTGGTGATGATAAAGAAGTTAGAGATTATGTTATGAATTCTAAAATCAGTGAAGAATTTTATGTGAAACTTTTAGATATGATTCATTTTTTAGTGCCTCAATATATAGAGGAAGGAAAACAACATCTAGTAATTGGTGTTGGATGCACAGGTGGAAGACATAGGTCAGTTACTATAACAAATCTTATAGCGGAGGATTTATCTAATAAGGGATATAGAGTTGTAAAGAAACATAGAGACTCTATGTTGCGATAATGGAGGCAAACATGGCTAAATTACTTATTATTGTAGGAATTTTAGGTTGGATTGCATTAATTGTATCGTTATTTATATATAAAAAAGCAAAAAATGAAAAAGTAAAACTATTTCAAAGGTCCATTGTTGAAAATAGAGAGCCAAATGTAGTTGTAATAGGTGGAGGTACTGGTCAATCAGTATTTTTAAGAGGTCTTAAACATACTACACAAAATATAACTGCAATTGTAACTGTTGCTGATGATGGTGGAGGTTCAGGAGTATTGAGAGAAGACTTAGGAATGCTTCCACCAGGAGACATAAGAAACTGCCTATTAGCACTTGCAAATATAGAGCCAACTATGAATGAAGTTATGCAATATAGGTTTACAGAAGGACTTTTAAAGGGTCAGAGTTTTGGAAATTTATTTTTAGCTGCTATGAATGGACTATATGGAAACTTTGAAAAAGCTGTATATAAATTAAGTGAGATTTTTGCTATAACAGGAAGAGTTTTGCCAGTAACTTTGGAAGATGTAAACTTAGTTGCCAAATTAGAAAATGGCAACATAATAAATGGAGAATCTAGCATACCTGAAGAATCAAGAAGTCAAAAAAGCTCTATTGATAAAATTTTCTTAAATCCAAAAGATGTTAAACCATTAAAGGATGTTATTGCATCTATTTATGACGCTGACATTATAATTATGGGTCCTGGAAGCTTATATACAAGTATAATACCAAATCTACTTGTAGAGGGTATTGTAGAAGCTATTAAATCGTCTACGGCTCCAAAAGTATATATATCAAATATAATGACTCAACCAGGTGAAACAGAAGGATACAATGTATTAGAGCATGTTAATGCTATAGTAAAGCACACTGATGAGAATTTAATAGATTATGTAATCGCAAACAATGAAATATTGCCAGAAGAGATGCTTGACCTATACAGACAAGATGGAGCAGGGCAAGTTTTGTTAGATAAAAAGCAAAAAGATAAATTAAAAGAGATGGGTATAAAAACTATAGAAAAGAATTTGATTGAAATAAAAAATAATTATATAAGACATGATGCAAAGTATATATCTAACATAGTTATTGAGTTAGCCCTAAATCATAATTACAACAAAAGTTAGTAAAAAAGGATTTTAAAAAATTGCGTAGAAATCCTTATCATTATGTTAGTTTTAAGGAGTGAACATCGATGAGAGAAGAGGTTAGTGCTGGTGGTGTAGTCCTGTTTGGCAATACGATTCTTTTACTAAGGAAGTTCAATGGAGATTGGGTGTTACCTAAAGGAAAAGTAGAAGAAGGGGAAAATAACCAAGAGGCAGCATTACGTGAAGTAAGTGAAGAAACTGGAGTAAAAGCAGATATATTGAAATATTTAGGAGAAATACACTATACATTTAAAGAAAACTGGGATGAAAATAGAGCAGTTCATAAAACAGTTTTTTGGTATTTAATGCAAGCGAAGAATATGGATACTATTCCACAAAAAGAGGAAGGCTTTATTGATGCTAAATTTATCCATCTAGATAGAGTAGTAGACCTAGCTAGGTATGATGATGAAAAGGAGATAATAAAGGTTGCCTTACAAGAAATAAAAAAAAGGTTAAAGAAAAATTAGTTAATAGGTGATAGAGATGTCTTTTTCAACTGAAACCAAAAATGAACTAGCAAGAATTGTATCTGGGAATGAATGTTGTAATATAGCTGAATTATCAGCTCTAGTCAAATCAGGGGGAAGTATACAAATTGTTGGATATAAAAAACTAAATCTAAAAATAACAACAGAATTAAATTCAGTAGCTCGTAAGGTATTTAAGTTATTAAAAAAGAATTTTAATATTAATACCACAATCTCTGTAAATAAAAATCAAATGTTGAAGAGAAATAACAGTTATGTATTAATGGTAACAAGTGAAATGGGTTCAGAAATGTTATTAAAAAAATTAGGTATACTTGAAAATAAAGAAGGATTTTTTACGATAAACAGAATTTCAGAGAGTTTAGTTAAACATGAAGGATGTAAAAGAGCCTTCATAAGAGGAGCTTTTCTTGGTGGAGGTTCTATAAGTGACCCAGAAAAGAATTATCATATGGAATTTGTAACTAATAACGAGGAATTTGCGGATTCACTAAAAGAACTTATAAACTCTTTAGGTTTTAATAGTAAAATTGTGGCTAGAAAAAATAATCATGTTGTTTATATTAAAGAAAGTGAACAAATATCAGATTTATTGAGTATTATAGGGGGACACCACGCTCTTTTAAGTCTTCAAAATACTAAAATAGTAAAAGAAATGAGAAATAATGTAAACAGGATAGTAAATTGTGAAACAGCTAACCTTTCTAAAACAGTAAACGCAGCAGTAAGACAAGTAGAAAATATTAAGCTCATACAAGAAACTATAGGAATTAGCAGTCTGCCAGAGAATTTACAGGAAATAGCTAAGATTAGAATTGAATATGAGGATATGACTCTCAAAGAACTTGGAGAGATGTTAGAACCACCAATAGGAAAATCTGGTGTCAATCATAGGCTTAGAAAAATAGAAGAAATCGCAACAGATTTGAAAAAAAAACATTACAATAAATTGAGGGGACAATCTCAGAATAAGCATTAATTTCTAACATATAATGGGCTATGTTGAAGTTAATTCCTATTTTGAGATAAAAGTCTCTGTTTTTGTTTTAAGACGTATATTTGTGGTAAAATTAAATTTATAAAACAGGAGGTGATTTAATGAACAAAGATTTTGCTCATCTTCATGTACATACTGAGTATAGTTTACTTGATGGATTTTCGAGGGTGAAAAAACTTATAAAAAGGGCTAAGGAGTTAAACATGAGCTCAATAGCTATCACTGACCATGGTTGTATGTTTGGTGTTATAGATTTTTATAAAACAGCGATAAAAGAAGGAATAAAGCCAATTATAGGGTGTGAAGTTTATACAGCTGCACGTGGACTTAGAGATAAAGACCCAAACTATGATAAATATCAAGGACATTTAGTTCTATTAGCTAAGAATATGGAAGGCTATAAAAATTTAATAAAAGTAGTTTCCACTTCATATGTAGAAGGTTTTTATTATAAGCCTAGAGTTGACATGGAAGAACTTAAAAAGCACAATAAGGGAATTATAGCACTTTCTGCATGTCTTGCAGGAGATGTAGCACGTGCTTTAATGAATAGAAATTATGAAAAAGCAAAACAATTTGCTATTGATTACAGAGATATATTTGGTGAAGAAAATTTCTTTTTGGAAATTCAAGACCATAGTTTACCTGAACAAAAAGAAGTAAATTCTGGATTGGTCAAGTTATCAAAAGAGACTGGTATTCCACTAGTTGCTACTAATGATGTTCACTATGTAAATAAGGAAGATTCAAAAATACATGATGTCCTTATGTGTATTCAAATGGGAAAAACATTAAATGACCCAAATAGAATGAGATTTGGTAGTGATGAGTTTTATTTAAAATCAAGAGAAGAAATGGAAGAATTATTTCCATACGCATTAGAAGCTATTGACAATACTATGAAAATAGCTGATATGTGTAATGTAGAGTTTGACTTTAATACTATACATCTTCCTAAATATGATGTTCCAGAAGGATATACACCAGAAACTTATTTAAGAGAGTTATGTTTTAATGGGCTGAAAGAGAGATATGATAATCCTAGTGATGAGATACTAGAGAGATTAAATTATGAATTAGATGTAATTGAAAAAATGGGTTATGTAGAGTACTTTTTAATTGTTTGGGATTTCATAAACTTTTCTAAAGAAAATAATATTATAGTAGGGCCAGGTAGAGGTAGTGCAGCTGGTTCAATAGTAGCATACACACTTAAGATAACCGATATAGACCCAATAAAGTATTCTCTGTTATTTGAGCGTTTTTTAAACCCAGAACGTATATCTATGCCAGATATAGATATAGATTTTTGTTATGAGAGAAGAGAAGAAGTTATAGATTATGTGAAGAGAAAATATGGTGATGACCATGTTGCACAGATAATAACTTTTGGAACAATGGGTGCAAAAGCTGCAATAAGGGATGTTGGAAGAGTATTGGATATAGGTTACAATAAAGTTGACAAGGTAGCCAAGGAAATCCCGTTTGCTTTGGGAATGACAATAGATAAGGCTTTGGATACAAATCCTAATCTTAAAGAATTGTATGACCAAGACCCAGAAACAAAAGAGATAATAAATATATCAAAACAGATAGAAGGTATGCTAAGACATGCTTCTACTCATGCAGCAGGAGTAGTTATATCAAAAAATCCTGTAGATGAGTATGTACCTTTATACAAGCATCAAGATGCAATCACAACGCAATTTACTATGACAACACTTGAAGAACTTGGGCTTTTAAAGATGGACTTTCTAGGGCTAAGAACTCTTACAGTTATAAGAGATACACTTGATTTAATAGAAAAGAATAGAGTCATAAAAAACTATACAGAAAAAATAGATTTTTCAAAGATGGATTATGATGACCCAAAGGTATATGAGATGCTTTCATCTGGAAATACGTTAGGGGTATTTCAATTGGAGAGTGCTGGGATGAGAAGTTTTATGAAACAACTGAGACCAGACAATTTTGAAGACATAGTAGCGGGAATATCCTTATTTAGACCAGGACCAATGGACTCCATACCTGCATATATAAAAAATAAAAGTAACCCAAAAGATGTAACATACCTACATGAGAAATTAAAGCCTATAATGGAAGTAACATATGGTTGTTTGGTATATCAAGAACAGGTTATGCAGGTTGTTAGAGATTTAGGTGGATATAGTTATGGACGAAGTGACTTGGTTAGAAGAGCCATGAGTAAGAAAAAGATGGATGTAATGGAAGAAGAAAGACAGTATTTTATTCATGGTAAGTTTGATGAAGATGGTAACTTAGAAATTGCAGGTTGTATTAGAAATGGTGTAGAAGAGGAAATAGCTAATAAAATATTTGATGACATGATAGACTTTGCTCGTTATGCATTTAATAAATCACATGCAGCTGCATATGGAGTTTTAGCATATGAGACAGCTTATCTAAAAACATACTATCCGGTTGAGTTTATGGCAGCATTGATAACTAGTGTAATGGGAAACACTGATAAGGTAGTTGAATATATAAGAGAATGTAAAGCACTGGAAATAGATGTATTGCCTCCAGATATAAATAAGAGTTTTTCAAAATTTTCAGTTGAAGGAGACCATATAAGATTTGGTCTAGCAGCTGTAAAAAATGTTGGTGTAAATATAATAAACAATATAATTGATGAAAGAGAATCTAATGGATTATTTGTAGATTTAGTAGATTTAGTCAAAAGATTAGACCAAAAAGATACAAATAAGAGAGTAATAGAAAGTCTAATAAAATGTGGAGCTTTTGATAATATAAGTGAAAATAGGGCTAGTCTAATGGCTGGTTATGAAAGTTTATTAGAAAGTGTCTCTATGGATAGAAAGAAAAATGTCCAAGGTCAAATTTCTCTATTTGATGCTTTTGGAGACAATGAAGAAGATAGTGATTTTCAACAAATATATAGTTTGCCTAAAAGGCAAGAGTATGAAGAAAGAGAGAGACTTAACCTTGAAAAAGAAGTCTTGGGAATGTATGTAAGTGGACATCCTTTATCACAATTTGAAAAAGAATTGCAAGAAAAAACGTCTATGGATAATGGAAAATTGAATTCATTAAAAGAGGAAGAAGAATCATACCTACAAATGAATGAAACAGATGTTATAATGGGTGGAATGATTGTAACTAAAACTATAAAAACTACAAAGCGAAATGAAATTATGGCATTTATTGAATTAGAAGATTTGTATGGTGCTATAGAAATAGTAGTTTTCCCTCAACTATTACAAAAATACAATGTCATTTTAAATGAAGATAATATAATCTATGTAAAAGGAACATTAAGTATAAAAGAAGGCGAAAATGCAAAACTTATAGCTAGAGAGATAAAAGATATAAATGATGATACTGACTTTACAGCTAGAAGCCACAATTCAGGAAGAACTAGAAATGTGGAGAATATTAAAGCAGAAAATGGTAAAAAATTGTATTTGAAAATAGATAGTATGTCTGATACTGATACAACTAATAATATTGTAGAAATAGCCAAACAATATCCAGGCAATGACAGTATATACTTATATCCTATGGATGAAAATATAAATGGTGAACGTAAAGCATATAAAATGACTGGAGCATTAACTTGTATATGTGATGAATTTATAAATAACTTAGAAGGGTTACTTCCTAAAGATAACATAAAAATAAAAGCTTGATTTTTTATATAAAAATCTAAATATATTATAATAATATGAAAAATATTGTCCGTTTTGTGATATAATATCACAAAATGGACATTTAAGGACATTTAATTTTTTTAGTCTTGATGGGATTGAAAAGTGATATAGGGACAAAAAAAGTCCATTAGAATACAATAACAACGATTATAATAAAAAATTGACATAAAATCCAAGGAGGTAAAAAATGAAAACTATAGGATTACTAACAAGTGGAGGAGATGCTCCAGGAATGAATGCTGCGATTAGAGCGGTTGTAAGATCAGCAATATATTATGGATGCAAAGTATATGGAATCAATAGAGGATATAAGGGATTACTAGAAGAAGATTTAACTGAAATGAACCTATCTTCTGTTGGAGATATTATACACAGAGGAGGAACTATATTAAAATCTTCTAGATGTGAAGAATTTAAAACAGAAGAAGGTCGATTAAAAGCAGTAAAAATTCTTAAGAAATATAAAATCGATTGCTTAGTTGTAATTGGTGGGGATGGTTCATTTGCAGGAGCTCAAAAACTTAGTGACTTAGGATTCCCAGCTATAGGTATACCAGGAACTATAGATAATGATTTAGCATATACAGATTATACTATAGGATTTGATACTGCAATGAATACTATTATAGATGCTATAGGTAAGATAAGAGATACATCATCATCTCATGAAAGAGTTAATATAGTAGAAGTTATGGGAAGACACTGTGGAGATTTGGCTTTATATGCAGGTCTTGCAGGAGGAGCGGAAACTATAATAGTACCAGAAGTAGATATTACAGTAGATGAGGTTGCTCTAAGATTAAAGACTACTCAAAAAAGAGGTAAGAGACATAGTATAATCGTTTTAGCAGAAGGAGTCGGAAGCGCCAGCGATTTAGAAAAGGAACTGAAAAAAGAGTCAGGAGCAGATTTAAGAGTAACTGTATTGGGTCATGTCCAAAGAGGAGGAAGCCCAACTGTATCTGATAGAATACTAGCAAGCAGACTTGGAGTAAGAGCAGTAGAATTATTATTAGATGGAAAATCAGCAAGAGTTGTAGGAATAAAAGAAAACAAAATAATTGACTTAGAAATAAGCGAGGCTTTAGCTCAAAAGAAAGTATTTGATAAAGAAGCTTATGAGATGGCAAAAATATTATCTATATAAGTTTTAGTATTAAAAATAAATCTGTGGAATAATATCTCAGGAGGAGCAAATATGTTAAATAATGTAAAGAAGACAAAAATTGTTTGTACACTAGGTCCAGCATCACAAAGCGAGGAAGTTTTAACTCAACTTATGCAAAATGGTCTAAATGTGTGTAGATTTAACTTTTCTCATGGTTCACATGAAGAACATAAGGAAAGAATAGATATGGCAAAGAAAGTTAGAGAAAAATTAAATAAGCCAGTTGCTATATTATTAGACACTAAAGGTCCAGAAATTAGAACAGGTAATTTTGAAGACCCAGAGGTATTTTTAGAAGAAGGACAAAAGTTCACTATAACTATGAAAGATATTATAGGAACTAAAGAAATGTGTACAGTAAGTTATAAAGGTCTTGCTGAAGACGTTAAAGCAGGAGATTCTATACTAATAGATGATGGTTTAGTTGGTCTAAGAGTAAAAGAAATAAATGGAGAAGATATAGTTTGTATTGTTGAAAATTCAGGAGTAGTCAAAAATCACAAAGGAGTAAATGTACCTGGTGTTAAAATAAATTTACCAGCAATAACTCCTAAAGATATAAGCGATATAGAGTTTGGAATAAGTCAAGGAATAGATTATATAGCTGCTTCTTTTGTAAGAAAGGCATCTGATGTACTAGCAATAAGAGAAGTATTAGAGAACAATAATGCAACTGATATACAAATAATATCTAAAATAGAAAACCAAGAAGGTGTAGAGAACCTAGACGAAATATTAAAAGTTTCTGATGGTATAATGGTAGCTAGAGGTGACTTAGGTGTTGAGATACCAACTGAAGAGATGCCAATAGTTCAAAAAATGATGATAAAAAAATGTAATGAATTAGCAAAGCCAGTTGTAACTGCTACTCAAATGCTTGATTCTATGATAAGAAATCCAAGACCGACAAGAGCAGAAGTTACAGATGTTGCCAATGCTATATATGATGGAACAGATGCGATAATGTTATCTGGAGAAACTGCTGCTGGAAAATATCCTGTAGAGGCAGTAAAAATGATGGCTACAATAGCAAAAAGAACAGAAGAGACTTTAGACTATGACAGATTATTAAAGGAACATGGTACTAATAATGTTACAGTAACAGATGCAATAAGTCATGCAACTTGTACAACAGCAGTGGATTTAAATGCATCAGCTATAATAACATCTACTTCTTCAGGATACACTGCCAGAATGGTATCTAAGTTTAGACCAAAATCTCCAATAATAGCTACTACAAATAATGAAAAGACTATGAATAAATTAGCTCTTACATGGGGGGTTTACCCAATTAAATCTTCTGTTGCAGGAAATACAGATGAAGTTATAGAAAAAGCGATTGAAGCAGCTAGACAAGCAGATTATATAGATAATGGAGAATTGGTAGTTATAACTGCTGGAGTACCAGTAGGAGTAAGCGGAACTACTAACTTAATAAAGGTTCATGTAATAAGCGAAGAAATCGTGCAAGGTATAGGTGTAGGTACTCAAACAGTAGAAGGTAAAGTTCGTGTAATAAAGAATGGAGATACTTGTGTAGACTTTAATGAAGGAGACATACTGGTTTCTACTGCTACTGACGCTGAAATGAACAATTATATAGAGAAAGCAGGAGCTGTAGTAACTGAAAATGGTGGAATGACATCACATACAGCTATTGTAGGTATAAATTTAGATATACCAGTTATTGTGTCTGCAACTAATATAACAAATCTAGTAAAAGATGGAGAAGTTGTAACTGTGGATGCATCAAGAGGTGTGGTATATAGAGGTTCAACTAGAGTTTTATAAGAAAAATAATAAATTTATTTACCAAGGGGCTTTATAAGCTCCTTTTTTTTTGGTAAAATAAAATATTGTAGCTTAGTAAAAAATATAGTTTAATTAATAGCAATATTTTAATATAAATTTAAAGAAAAGAGTTTGTAAAGATTTAAATATAATAGATTGATTGGAGGGTGATTTATGCTTTCGAAAAACGAGGTGTATATTGTAGATATAGTAGACATTGGGCAAGGCGGAGTAGGAGTAGGAAAGTACAATGGTATTACAGTTTTTGTAGAGGGCGGATTAATACAAGATAAAGTTAAAGTTAGGATTAATAAAGTAAAGAAAAATTATGCTGTAGGAGATATTGTTGAGATAATAGAAAAGTCTCCATTCAGAGTGAAAAGAGTATGTAGTGACAATCTTAGAGATTGTGGAGGGTGTCAGATACAAGATTTAGATTATAATAAGCAACTTGAAATGAAAACGAATGAAGTTGAGCAAGTACTTACAAGAATAGGAAAGTTAGAGGATGTAGAAGTTCATGATACTATAGGAATGGAGAATCCATATAGATATAGAAATAAAGCTCAATTTCCAATACAAAAGAACAATGGAGTTCCAATTATTGGTTTTTATAAAAAGAAGACTCATGATGTAATATCAACAGAAAAATGTGTAATACAACATGAGATAAATGATAAAATCGTTAAGATAATAAAAACATATATAAGAGCTTATAAAGTAAGTATATATGATGAAAAGACTCATACAGGGTTAATTAGACATTTGGTAACAAAAATAGGTTTTACAACCAAAGAAGTAATGGTAGTATTAGTAGCTAATGGAAATAAACTTCCATATCTTAAAGAATTGGCTTCAGTACTTAAGGAAAATATACCTGGTTTTAAGACTTTGGTTGTAAATGTAAATCAAAAAGATACGAATGCTATTCTAGGAAGCGAAAATATAGTTGTCTATGGAGATGGCAAAATAAATGATTATATAGGTGACTTAGTATTTGAGATTTCACCATTATCATTTTTCCAAGTAAATCCTGTCCAAACTAAAGTATTATATGATAAAGCTCTTGAATATGCAAATTTAAAGGATACTGATACTGTTTTTGATATTTACTGTGGTATAGGTACAATATCTTTATTTTTGGCACAAAAGGCTAGAAAAGTTTATGGAATAGAAATTATAGAGGATGCCATAAAAGATGCTAAGATAAATGCTAAATTAAACAATATACATAATGCTGAATTCTATGTTGGTAAGGCAGAAGAAGTTGTTCCTAGGATGTATAGTGAGGGTAAGACTGCCAATGTAGTGGTTGTAGACCCACCTAGAAAGGGATGTGACGAAAAGGTATTAGAAACTATTGTTTCAATGAATCCAGAAAGAATAGTTTATGTTTCTTGTAATCCTTCTACTTTAGCAAGGGATTTAGATTATCTAAATATGCACGGATTTAAATGTGTTGAGGCACAGCCTGTAGATATGTTCCCTCATTCTACTCATGTGGAAACTGTGGCTAAAATAATCAAGCAATAGTAACGTTTATATAGATTATATTTTAATAATATATTGTATTTGCCACCATAAAGCGATTTTGGTGGCAAATTTAGTCTACAATCTATCAAAAATCTCTAAGGTTTTATTTTTAATTCTATAGAACTTATTATAGTTGCAATTTTATAAGAAATAGTCAATCTATAGATACTAGATTTTATACAACTCATTTTTTCCATAGAATCATCTATATATTCTATAGCTGAATATTATTCAATATTTTTGTATTGTAATTCATTAGCAAATGTGTGTACTACAAATGTCAATAAACATATGAAAGTACATATACCACTTATAATTACTTTTCTGAAACAATAAAATCATCTCTTCTTTCTTTTTTGATACAAATTTACATCTTTATTGCATCGTATTTTAAATAAAAAATAAAACTATGATATGAATAGTAGAAATCTATTTTAATTAGTTTCTAATATAAGACTATTTAAAGTAGATAAAACTAAAAAGGGTTCTCTAGAAAACAAAATCTATTTAATTATACTTACTTACTAATACCATCACTTGATGTAAACAAGATTCTACCACATTTTCTCCGTACTCTAGTATAAAGTCATCTAGTTGTGTATCTATAAAATCACAATAATCATATGAACTACCAATATAAGCAGTCAACATATGTGTACATCTATCCATTTTATCTCTAAACATATATATTATTATCCCCCTAAAAAACTTTCATAAAAACAAAAAGAGTATATCTTTTTGGCAACTGGCTGACATAACTCATAGTTTATTTTATAAGCGTTAGTCCCTATAGCTTTGCGTCACTAAATTTCTCTAGTTTTGCCGATTTAGTTTTATTCTACAATTACAATAATACAATAGAATTAGTTATTATTCAATATACTTGTTTGAAAATTAAATAAATTTATAAATATGAACATTATTTTATATCAAAAAAATAGACTAGATATGTAAAATATATGGAAAAACTTGACTGTATGTTTTGTATTAAAGAGCTTCTATTATTATTAATTTGAGTTAGACAAATTGAGGAAGAGATATACGATGGAATAAGAAATAATAAGTGACTAGTCTTTGTGATTAATACTGGAGTGAATATTAATCATAAAGACAGCCGAATTCTATAGACTAAAAATGATATAAACATAAATATATGAGTATGTTAAATTATACTTGAACATACTCATATTTTATGGTAAAATTTCAATAATAATTATTAGTAAAGGAGTGTCTTGCCTGATGTCAGAGTTATATATAATGGTAACCAACAAATAAATAGTTGGAGACGCATACGTGTTCTGTTTAATCAGAATTTTTAAGTGTATTTTTGATACATTTGATTGTTGTGTCTTACTCTGCCTTTATAGATAACTAACATTCGACAACAAATAATAATATTACATATTACTTTGTTAAATTGTGGTGTAGTGGGCTTTAATCTGCTACACTTTTATTAATTTTACATAGTATTATTTTGAATATAATTATGTTGAAATAGAAAATATTGAATTTTCTAGTCCACAGGAGTTTTCTGTTTTTTGTGTAGGTAAATATATATACCACATAAAAAGGCAGATATAAATACCTGTGGACTTTTTTTGTAGAAAATACAAGATATGGAGGTAATAAAAATGAATTATAAAAATAGAAAACGAGCTTATTATCAGGAAAATTCCTGTCTGGATAACTTTATTTGCAAAAATTGTGGTTGCCTTGTAGTTCCTGAAGGATCTGGAACACAACATAGAAATCATTGTCCACATTGTTTACATAGTCTTCATGTGGATATCATTCCTGGTGACCGTGCTGCAGATTGTGATGCTAATATGGAACCTATTGGAGTGTGGGTGAGAAAAAATGGTGAGTGGGCAATTATTCATCGTTGTATACGCTGCGGACATCTTAGTTCTAATCGTACTGCAGCTGATGATAATCCAGTGAAATTAATGTCAATTGCATTAAAACCACTGGCACAGCCACCTTTCCCACTAGAAAGAATCAATGAAAAGGTGGAAAAGGAGGAAACAGAATGAATGGTATGAAAAAGATTGATTTACAGGAATATGGTCTAGATAGTAGTTTTATTACTCAGAGTATGGAATGTCATGATTTGTACCTTGCTAGGATTATCTCACAAGAAAAGAACATTTATCAAGCTGTATGTACAAATGGTGTACTGTTTGCAGAGGTTTCCGGAAAACTACGTTTTGAGGCTACTATACCATCTGATTTTCCAACCGTTGGTGATTTCGTTATGTTGGATCGTTGCAATGATAAAAATGGTAATGCTATTATTCGTCATGTGCTTCATAGAAAAAGCTTGTTTGTACGTAAGGCTGCTGGAAAGACAAATGAGGAACAGGTGGTTGCAGCTAACATTGACATTGTTTTTATCTGCATGTCATTGAATAAGGACTTTAACATTCATCGATTGGAGAGGTATTTGTCTCTGGCATGGGAAAGTAGAGCTATTCCAGTAGTAGTACTTACTAAATCAGACTTGTGTGACAACGTGCATCGTAAATTACAAGTAGTTAATTCTATAACTTTGGGTGTAGATGTAGTTATTACCTCATCTTTAGAGGCAGATGGTTGTCAACAGATTTCTAAGTATATCAAACCAGGTTGTACTGTTGCCTTACTTGGTTCTTCAGGAGTTGGAAAATCTTCGTTAATTAATTGTATGCTGGGTGGAGAATTTTTAAATACAAAGGAAATTCGCATAGATGATGATAAAGGAAGACATGCCACGACTAGACGAGAGTTATTTTTAATTTCAGGTGGTGGTATTGTTATTGACACACCAGGTATGAGAGAATTGGGAATGTGGGATGTTTCGGAAGGTTTAGATAAAAGTTTTGTAGACATAGAAGCTTATTTCGGAAAATGTCATTTTCGTAATTGTACTCACACCTCAGAGCCAGGCTGTGCTATTTGGGAAGCTATTGCTCGTCAAGAACTTTCACCTAAAAGATGGGAATCCTATCGTAGGCTTAAAACTGAAGCAGTATTTGCAGATAATAAAAGCGATTACTTAGCAAAAAAAGAAAAGAAATTTAAAAATATCTCAAAAATAAATAAGACAATTAGAAGATGAGTGTAGTTTTTTTGTTCTGTTCATTCTATGAGTCTATATACTATTAATATATTAAATTTGCCATTAATTTGTTACTTTAATGTGATTTTGATGGCAAATTTGGTTTGTGGTATTATTTAAGGCAATTTATTAATTTTTTTAATAAAGTTTGATTTTTTATATGATGATGTATACATATTTGTTATGATAGACTCTTATTATAAAGAGTTCTTATGTAAGATAAGAAGATGTATATTTATACTAATACATAATAGAGTATGTGTTTATGTATGATAGAGATGTTTCTTAAAAGCAAAACTGTAATATTGCTAATTTATAAAGTAAAAATATATGAATTATAAATATAAATAAAATATTTATAAAAATTATTGTTTTAATTTATAATAAAAATTTTTTATTATAAATAATGCTCAAACTTACAAAATTATTAACTAATTATTTGTAAATGTATACTTTTGATGGTAGAATATAATTAAGTCAGGTTAGCTTTTTATAAAGCATAAATTTGTTTTAGAGGGGTGAAATCAATGAAAATATCTAGTCAATATAGAAGTCAATATTCATTTAGATATGAAAGTAATATAAATAATACAAGAATTAATGAAAATATGGTTAAGAAAAATGAAACTGTAGGAAAAGACACTTATTTATCTAATATTATGAAACAAAAGCAAGAACTTAATGATAGAATTAGAGATTTAAAAGATAGACAAGAGGTTTATACTAAAAAAATAAATGAAGCAATCAAGAACTTATATAAATCAGAAATAAGAGAAACAACTAATAACTTTTCTAATATAGGAACAGGTATTAAAAATAACATTATAGAAGATAGAAATAAAAGTACAATGTTAGATGAAATTTCAACTTATCTAAATACAAATGATGAAGAAGAATCTTTAATCACTAAAGAGTTTAATGAAAAAATTGAAGAAGAAATATTAAATGATGAAAAATTAGAAGAGTTAGAACAAAAAAAGGAGTATAAAGAGGATTCTAATAAAAAAGAGAAAATATCTGAAGACTTATCTTTATTAGGTAAAACTCGTGAAGAGCTTGAAAATATGCTTGAAAATTTTATAAATTTAACACAAGAAGAAATAATAAAACTTGAGTCGAGAATAGAAAAGTTAGATGAGAATGCTGAAGAATATAAACAAAATTTAAAGACTAATATATTTGATAAAACAGATGAACAAAAAAAACATATAAATGTACTGGTTTAAACAGTATGTTTAAAAAAAATAAGTTTATTATATAATGAAAAGATAAAGATATAATCTCAATACACTTTTACTAAATCAACAATTTGTGAATCAGACTTAATTTCAATTATACTAATAGCCATATATTTATAAGTTAATAATTTTATGTTTTTAAAAAGAATTAAATAAGGGGGAGTAATATGAAGAAGAATATATTAACTACTGTGATTACCATGATTATTGTATTGATGATGAGTATGACAGTAATGGCAGAGCAATATCAAGGGGATGAAACATTTAGCTTGAAAAAACAGAGTGCTAATGGAAGTAATCAAACTAGTGTAGGTACAATGGATGGCATAGTGCAAACACAGGCAATAAGTAAAGGTGCCAATTATGACCCGAAGTATCCTCTTAAAGGAATGTTAACACAACTTGGTCTTAATACAACAGGTAAAGAAGGTTGGGATTTAAACTATGGAGGAAATCAAAATGGAGTTGAGCTTCGAGCAGATGGTAAATATTATTATATAAATAAGGGTATGGAAGGGTTAGGATTTTATGCGGCAGCATTAGCAGGTGGTTCATATCAGAGAATAGGCTTTGGAAAACTTGACCCTATAGAAGTAATAGCCGATGGAGATTGGATTTCTTACAAACAAGCTCAAGATACAATTACAGTAATCAGGAATTTTTTAAATAGTTTTGACTGGAGAAATGCATCTGAGATGGAAAGAGCTAATAGAGCTGCAAAATTGGTAACCGAAGCAAAATATGCAGACGCTAAATATTGTCACATAGTCTATGGTAATCTGGTTGATAAACGTGGTACGTGTGCAAGTTTTGCAAGTAGCTTTCATTTATTAACAAGGTTAATGGGAATGAATTCACTACTTATATTAAATCCGTCATTAAATCATGCTTGGAACTATATACAAATTGATGGGAAATGGTATAGGTTTGATGGGTCTGAAATATCAGCTTTTGGTGGAACATTAGACTTTGATAACTTAAAATTAAAGGATGCAACAAGAGAGATGACTACTTATTATGATGCTAAGGCATTGTCTATATTAGGATTTAATCAATAAAAACAGGAAAGGCTTCTTATGGAGCCTTTTTTATTGATTTGCAATTCAATAAGACATTGTCTGTATTAGGATTTAATCAATAAAATCAAAAAAAGGCTCTTTATAACCCCTTTTAGGTGTTTTTTCAAGCAAAATTTTTTATATTATCATTAGTTTTAATCAAAAAATATAGTACTCTGGAGTTATTTTTAAAATAAAATTATTAAACCACGATAGTCATCATGTTGACAATATTTAGAGCTTATGATATTCTATAATCGTCAATATGGTGGCTATTATAGTTATATTAAAAATAGTTGATTTATATAGCTGTATGTAAAAATATATTATTATTTGTTTCAAGTTTGGTAGCTAAAGATAGAGTAAAAAGAAGTATTTATTAATTGGACTACTAAATCCAACTTATGGCCAAATAAATATTCTTGGTCTGGATAGTGAGAAAAATCATAACAAAATATTGAAGTAACTTGGGTGTATGATTGAATCTCCAGTTTTCTATGACCATCTCTCTGCTACAGAAAATTTAAAAGAAAGCTATAAAATGATTAGAGTGAGGAATTAAAAGTGTTTTATTAGAAATATAATTGTGTAGAAGAGCAAGATTAATTAAAACTCTATCCAAATAATTAGATATAATTTTTATGCGGAAGGGAGGTCTGTAAATGTCTAATTGTTTAGAATATATTTTAAATAGAATCAATGTACAGAAAAATAAACAAAATGAGTGATATATATTATTCAGAAAATTGTAAACAAGACAATATTTATGAGCAAGATAATTTACTAGCACAAAGGTTTAATTTGTTTTCTCTGTTAAAGTTTGCATTTCCTACTATTTTTATGATGATTTTTATGGGGCTATATACAATCGTAGATACTATATTTGTATCAAGATTTATTAATACAAATGCTCTATCAGCGATTAATATTGTATGTCCAATTATTAATCTTATAGTTGGACTTGGAACTATGCTTGCCACTGGAGGAAGTGCTATTGTAGCACGTAAGATGGGTAATGGAAATATTGAGGAAGCAAATAAAGCTTTTTCTTTAATCGTATTATCAGGAGTTGTAATTGGGGTAATAATTACTGGTATCGGTGTTGCATTTATGGATACTATCATTATATTGCTAGGAGCAAGTGATGTTTTAATTAAATATTGCCGTTCATATCTTTTTATTATCTTGGTTTTTGCCTCTGCAAATATATTACAAGTATTATTTCAATGTCTATTTGTAACAGCTGGAAAGCCTCAATTTGGATTATGGTTAGTTTTAGGTGCAGGGTGTACTAATATAATTCTTGACTATGTGTTCATTGTTCTGTTACAAATGGGTATTAGTGGAGCAGCACTTGCAACTGGAATAGGATATCTAATTCCTACTATTTCAGGTATAGTTTTCTTTTCAAAAAATAAAGGAGTGCTTAAGTTTTGTATACCTAAGCTAGATAAAAAAATATTATTTGAAGCTTGTTTTAATGGTTCGTCTGAAATGGTAGGTCAACTATCAACAGCAGTTACTACTTTTTTATTTAATGCTATGATGATGAAATTAATTGGCGAAGATGGAGTTGCAGCTATTACAATAATTATTTATTCTCAATTTCTTTTAACTTCGCTTTATATAGGTTTCTCAATGGGTGTTGCACCAATAATAAGTTATAACTATGGAAGTGAAAATAATACTCAGTTAAAGCATGTTTTTAAAATTTGTATATTATTTATTTCAGTAGCATCTTTATTGGTATTTATCTTCTCTATATTATGTTCACCAACTATTGTAGAAATTTTTTCTCAAAGAGGAAGTAGAGTTTATGAAATTGCAAGGTCTGGATTTTATATATTTTCTTTTAGTTTCATTTTTTGCGGATATAATATTTTTACATCATCTATGTTTACAGCATTGTCAAATGGTAAAATATCTGCAATATTATCCTTTCTACGTACATTTGGATTTATAACTATAGGTTTGTTGATATTGCCAAATATATTGAATATAAATGGGATATGGTTAGCAGTACCAAGTGCTGAGGTTTTAACTTTATTTTTAACCGTTTTTTATATATGCAAGTATAAGAATAGATATAATTATATGTAGGTATTAAATAAATAGTTAGATAGATATTTTATGTTTTAATAAGTAATAAATATATACTATTGAAAATTAAAATTATAAATTGACATAAAGAAGTAATAAAAAATAACATATAAAAATTTAAAAGGGAGTTGAACTTAAAGTTTGATTAGAAAAAAATTAATTTTAAGACAACTCCTTTTATTTTATTATTGTATTAATCAGTATCTGTAAGTGTATTAGTCTTAATATTATAAACTTTGAATGAAATTTTTAGTTCATGAGGCACTCTTTTTGTATGAAATCAAACATATTTTCATCATTTCAATGATGAAAAAGAGACTTATCTCTATTTTAGTATAATCCCCTTATAGTAGACATTTAAATAAAAGGCCATTATAATAGGTCTAAAAAGTGTATACTCTAAGGGGGTTTTTCTATGTCTAAAAAACACAAAAAATATAGCAAA
>NZ_JAGWCV010000044.1:0-29216 GCF_020657735.1 Clostridioides sp. ZZV15-6383
ATATAATAGTATGCTATAAATATATATAAATATAGGAAATAAAAACAAATAATTTATAAAATGTATAGTATAAAAATTAATAATAAAACAAATATTTATAATTGATATAATCAATTAAATTAGCCATTGTGATATAATTTTAATAATGGGAGAATTCTATGAAGGGATGATTGAATGAGGTATTTTAAAAAATACATAAAAAAATATATAGCACTATTTCTAACAGCAGTATTTTTTTTGACATTGGAAGCTTTTTGTGATTTAGCTCAACCAACTATAATGGCAAAAATAATCGATATAGGGGTTTCAAATAAGAATTTAGATTACATATTATCAACAGGAGCTTTAATGATAGGGATAACTTTTTTAGGTGCAATATTTTCAATAATAAGAAGTATAATCTCAGCAAGAGTTTCTCAATGTTTCTCGTATGATTTAAGACAGGATGTATTTGAAAAGATAAATACATATTCATTAAAACAAATAGATAAATTTGGTAGAGCTTCACTAATAACAAGAATTACTAATGATATTAATCAAGTACAACTTTTTGTTCATGGAATGATGAGAGTTTTTATAAAATCTCCAATCATGTGTATAGGAAGTTTAATTATAGCCATAAAATTAAACTTAAAGATGTCAGCAATTATCCTAATTGCAGTTTTAATTATATTTATCATAATATTACTCAATATGAAGGTAGGATATAGACTATTTAAAAATGTACAAGAAAGTACAGATAAAATAAATTCAAAATTAAGACAGTTTTTAGGTGGAATAAAAGTAGTCAAACTATTTTGTAGATACGATTATGAGAACAAAAGTTTTGAAGAGTTAAATAATGAGCTTTTTAAAAATAGTAGAAAAGCTACGACTATGATGTCATTTTTTAGACCAACAATTACAATAATTATTAATGTATCCATAATAATATTATTATTGATTGGAAGATATTTAGTTTATTCAGGAGAGATTAAAATTGGGATTATAGTTGCTTATGTAAATTATATGACTAGAATATTGACATCACTTATAATGATTTCACATGTTTTTAATGTCTTTGTTAGAGCAAAAGCTTCTTATGAAAGAATAAGTGAAGTTTTGATTGATGATGAAGAAGTAATTGAGAAAAATACTAGTTTAGATAGTGAAGAAAAAAATTTGGAATTTACAAATGGTGATATAATCTTTGAAAATGTAGATTTTTCGTATAATAAAAATACATATGAAAAAATATTAAAAGATATATCCTTTAAAATAGAAGAAGGTCAAAATATCGGTGTTATTGGTCAAACTGCTTCAGGAAAGACTTCTTTAGTAAATTTAATTCAAAAATTATATATAATTGATAGAGGAGATATTAAGATTGGAGGAGATAGTATATACAGTATTTCTGAAGAAAGTTTAAGGGAAAGAATAGGTGTAGTATTTCAAAATAGTAGTGTATTTGGAAAAAGCGTACTAGAAAATATAGTTATGGGAAATAAGGATGTAAGTAGAGAAGATGTTATAAAATCATGTAAGATAGCAAATGCAAATCAATTTATAACAAAATTCGAAAATTCTTATGATGAGGTTTTATTTCAAAGGGGTAAGAATCTATCAGGAGGACAAAGACAAAGAATTACTATAGCTAGAGCTATAGCAAAAAAACCACAAATATTAATTCTTGATGACTGTTTTAGTGCAATGGATATTAATACAGAGACAACTATAAGAAAGAATATAAAAGATTATATAAACGCTTTAAGAGAAAAGGAAAACAAGAAATGCACTGTAATAACTATTTCACAAAAGATTAGCTCTATAATTGACTGTGATAAAATTTTAGTCTTAGATGAGGGAGAGGTGGTTGGATTTGCTACACATGAAGATTTACTGCTTAGTTCTCCAATTTATAAAAAAATTTTTGAGTTGCAGAACTTAGCAAATGAAGATGTAAATTAAGGAGGAAGCATATTGAATTTAAGTACTGGAAATCAAAAGGTCAGTAGGTTAAAGAAAAAAGAAAAGCCTAAAGATTTTAAAAAAACTTTTAAAAAAATTTTTATGTACTTTAAAAAAGATAAAAAGATTACTAGATTTATTTTTTTGCTAGTAATAATTGAATCAATTATATCGACTATAATACCATATACTCTCGGAAAAGTAGTTGATATAATAAATATTGAAACCTATTCAAAATCCATTTTTTTTAAAGGAATAATTATTTTACTTTCATTTTATATAATTGAATTTTCAGTTAAATTGTCTAAGGGTATATGTACAGCTAGATTATCTCAAAGTATAGTTAAAGAGATGAGAAGTAATTTATTTTTAAAATTTAAAAATCTACCAATAACCTTCTTTGATAAAAGTTCTACTGGAGATATTATGAGCAGGATAACAAATGATGTTGATAATATTAGTACAGGAATCTCAAATTCATTAGTACAATTAATTACAGGAATCTTAAATATATTAATGACTTTTATTATGATGTTTATATTAAGTCCAATTTTAACCTTTTGTAGCATCATATTAATACCAATTGTAATGTTTATAAGTAATTTTATTGCAAAGAGGACTAGAGTTCTTTTTAAGCAACAACAAGTTGAGTTAGGAAAGCTAAATTCTCATATTGAAGAAATGGTATCAAATATAGACATGGTAAAATCTTTCAACTATGAAAGAAAGTCTGTAAATGATTTTAAGGAAGTTAATGATAGACTTCTAAATATTTCACTTAAATCGCAAATTTATACATCTCTTTTAATGCCTATTATGAATGTGATTAGTAATATAGGGTTTGCAACAATATGTATTATAGGTGGTGTTCTTGCATCTAAGGATATTATAACTATAGGAGTTATAGCTAGTTTTTTAAGTTATGTGAGGCAATTTACAAGACCTTTAAATGAGTTAGCGAATCTATTTAATACATTACTTTCAGCCATAGCTGGATGCGAAAGAGTTTTTGAAATTATGGATGAAAAAGAAGAACAAGAAGTAGATAGTGTGTTTAAAAGTAAGCTTAATAACAATAAGAATGATAATTTAGATTCTCATTTTGTAAAGGGAGAAATTGAATTTAAAAATGTAAGCTTTTCTTATGACTCAAAAAAGAAAATTTTAGATAATATAAACTTAAGAATCAAAGCTGGTACATCAAATGCCATTATAGGAGAAACTGGAAGTGGAAAAACAACAATTATAAATCTAATTACAAATTTCTATTATATAGATGAAGGAAGTATATTTTTAGATGGTGAGGATATATATTCTATTGACAGAAACTATTTGAGAACTTGTTTTGGAGTAGTTCCACAAGAAAGTTATATATTCAATGATACGGTTATGGAAAATATAAGATATGGTAATCTGAGGGCTACTGATGAAGAAGTTATATATGCTAGTAAAATAGCAAATTCACATAAATTTATAATGAAAATGCGTGAAGGATATAGCACTGTATTATCGGATAGGGGTGAAGATTTAAGTGAAGGTCAAAAACAACTAATAAGTATTGCTAGAGCAGTCTTAAAAAATGCCCCTATACTTATTTTGGATGAAGCTACAAGTAACATAGATATAGCAACAGAGGCTAAGATTCAAGAGGCAATAAATAGTTTAACTTATGGAAAGACAAGTATAATTATAGCCCATAGATTAAGTACCATATCAAATTGTGATAATATAATAGTTTTAGAAAATGGTAGAATTGTGGAATCTGGGAATCATAAAGAGCTGATAAAATTAAAAGGACATTATTATAGAAACATACTGTTAACACAAGGAAAATAAGTATTTAGAAAAACTTTTTTAAAAAATTGTTTAAAGGTATATGCTGCGGGTATATATAGATTAACTTAATAAATAAAAAATTTAATTTGATATATAAAATTTAGGAGGAAAGTAATTATGAAAAAATTTGTTTGTACAGTATGTGGATATATACATGAAGGAGATGCTGCACCAGCACAATGTCCAGTATGTAAAGTTGGAGCTGATAAGTTTGAAGAAATGAAAGGTGAAAAAAATTGGGCTGATGAGCATAGAATAGGTGTAGCTCAAGGTGTAGATGAGGAAGTAATTGAAGGCTTAAGAGCTAACTTCGTTGGTGAGTGTACAGAAGTAGGAATGTACTTAGCAATGAGTAGACAAGCAGATAGAGAAGGTTATCCAGAAGTAGGAGAAGCTTATAAGAGAATAGCTTTTGAAGAAGCTGAGCATGCTGCTAAATTTGCAGAACTTCTTGGAGAAGTTGTAGTTGCAGATACAAAAGAAAACTTAAGAGTTAGAGTTGACGCTGAGTATGGTGCAACTGATGGAAAATTAAAATTAGCTAAGAAAGCTAAAGAATTAGGATTAGATGCTATACATGACACAGTACATGAAATGTGTAAAGACGAAGCTAGACATGGTAAAGCATTCTTAGGATTATTAAATAGATATTTTGGAAAATAAATTTAATATAAAATAGATTTTAAGAGTATCTTATTTTATAATTTTTAAGATTATAAGTGAGGTACTCTTTTTTAGTTATTAACTTTTAGCTAAAAATGATTAATATTTGAACAGATTTTTGTAAAATTAATCGAGAGGCACTAGGAAGCAGTAAACAAAAACTAGTAGGTAGAAAAATATTGCGATTATTGGGTTTATATCTATTTTTTACTATGTGAAATAGGGATAATAATTGTAAAAAAGTTAATACATACTTTTTGTATCAAAATTAATGAATAGAGTGGATATATAGATATATCAAAATTTGACTGATGTAGGATAAATATGATATACTATTATCACTAACAAATAAAAAGAAATTTGACGGGGAGGTAATAGACCTAATGTTTAATATTGAAGTTGAAAATAAGGAATACAAGCTATTATGTAAGAACTATTCTAAAAATGACGGAATAAAAGCAATATTTCTTTATTTAATAACTATGTTAAAATTGTTTTTACAAGGATATATATATAAGACAAATTTAAGTTCAACTATTTTAACTATGTCGCAAGGAATACTTTCAATCTTAATGTTATTTGTAGGATTGGGGTTTGTATTGTTCTCAAAAGAAAAATTAAATACAATTGGAATTACAAGAAAAAATTTAAAACAAAGTTTTTTGTATGGAATTTTGGGTTTTATTATACTCCTAACTTTCATTATTTTATCCAATACAATTATAGAAGGGAAAAAAGTTGTTTTTCAATTGCCTACGATTATTACAGTTATTATATTTATTGTTGCTGCAATTTCAGAAGAAGTTGTTTTTAGAGGATATATTCAAACAAGATTAACTGGATTGATAAAAAACAATGTAATTACATCATTTATAAATGCTTTTCTTTTTCTATCCGTGCACTATCCTGTAAGATGGATAATATTTGGATTTTCAATTACAATTTTACCTGGATTTTATGTAGTATGTCTTATACTTCTTCACTTTGCATGTGATTTAGTATATAGAAAAACTAATTGTATATGGGGTTCGTACTTACTACATGTACTATATAATATATTTACAGCAATGTTGGTTTTTACTATTTGACCAATTCCAGTTTGGTAAGCAGTTGATTGTAAAGGGTTGGCTAATTTTGTAAATTAACGGGCATAATTATAGGCATGTGTCTAATTAAGGAGGCATGTCTTTTTGATTTTTTGGTAAAGGTGGTGGATAAGCTGATTAAGTATACACATAAAGGAGATATAGCTATTGTAGTACTACATGAAATCTATGGAATTAATAGCTTTATAGAAGATATTTGTCAAAAGTATTATCAATATGGATATGATGTATTTTGTCCTGAACTTTTGAGAGAAAAAGATTTTTTCCATATTCAAAAGCCCAAGAGGCATATGATTTTTTTAAAATAATGTTGGGTTTGATATTTATAAAAAAGTAGAAAAATTTATAAATGATTTAAAGTCAGAATATAAATATGTACTTGTTGTTGGGTATAGTGTAGGTGCAACAATTGCATGGAGATGCAGTGAAGATTCTCTTTGTGATGGTATAATTTGTTGCTATGGTTCTCGGATTAGAGATTATATGGATGTAATTCCAAAGTGTCCTGCCTTATTAGTATTTGCAAAATATAATTCATTTGATGGCATGAAAGTAGCTGTGATTAGAGGGAATTTTCATAATATTGCATTTGAGAAGTATAGAGAAAAAATAATTTTTCAGTGAAATATATATTGTAATTCTATTGGTGAATTGATTGAGTCTGTCAATGAAAATAAGGCAGATGCACTTGTCTGTGGAAGTATTATAGATGCTAAAGGAATGAAAATAGTTAGTAAGTTCTCTGTAGAACCTTTTTATTTTGCTACTACAAAAGAGAAACCTAACTTAGCAAAAGAACTAGATTATGCTTTAAAAGAAGCAAAAACGAACGATATGTATTATGAGTTGGAATTATATAAAAAGTATTTTAAAAGAGAGATTACCAATTCCTTAGCATTTACTTGTCAAGAAATAAATTTTATTAAAGCAAATCCAAAGCTTACTATGGTATACGATTTAGATTGGTCTCCTGTTGAGTATTATGATAAAGAAAGTAATTCATTTAAAGGTATAAGTTCTGATTTAATGTCAATTATATCAAAAAAATGTGGTATAAAATTTGAATATATTAAAACAAAAAATTATAATGAAAGTCTTGATTACATAAAAATGGAAAGGCAAATATGTTATGTGGTTCAATAAATGAATATAATAAAGAAAAACGATTTAATATGAAATTGACAAACCCGTACATAAATATTCTAAAATTAGATAGAGCATTTTTTACAGAAAAAGATGAGAATAATAATGAAAAAATTGTTATATCTAATGTCATCAGAATGGCAAAGGAACTAAAAATGAAGGTAATATCAGAAGAGGTAGAAACTGTTTCACAAGTAGAATTTTTAAAACAAATTGGGTGTGATATGGTACAAGGATACTTGTTTTCTAAACCAATACCTGTAAAAGAGTTTGAGAAAATCGCTTTTAAAAAAGAAGAAAACAATATATAAGTAATGTGAAAACTTATAAATAGAGATGCTTTAATATAGTTGAATATGCTATTTTAGAGCATCTTTATTTTTATATGAATTTTTATGTGGTTTATTAATACAATGAATCAAATGAGAAAAAAAATCAAAAGAATACAATAATCACTTGCAAAACTTATACTATTGTGATAGACTTAAATCAAAATTAGGAATTGTAAAAAGAAGGGAAAAAATAGGTGATTATTTTAACAGGTTAAAATTTAAGATATTATAATTTATACATAAGATAACGATTGCTTGTAAATTTAAATTAGTTTAAGAGGGGGAATATTATATGATGCCATTGATATTATCAAATACAGGTGAAGAAGTAGTTATAAAGAAAATTTCAGGAAGTGATAAGACAAGAACTTTTTTAAATAGTATAGGTTTTGTAGTCGGTACAAATGTTAAAATAATTTCTAAGATAGATGGCAATTTAATAATAGATGTAAAAGATACTAGAGTTGCATTAGATAAAAAAATGGCAAGTAGAATAATAATATAGGGAGGTAATGGTATGAACAGACTAAAGGATATTAAGTGTGGAGAGACTGTAAAAGTCAAGAAATTAGAAGGAGAAGGAGCCACACGAAGACGTATAATGGATATGGGGATTACAAGAGGGGTTGATGTATTTGTAAGAAAAGTAGCTCCTCTTGGAGATCCAATTGAAATAACAGTCAGAGATTATGAACTATCAATTCGTAAATCAGATGCAGAAAAAATTATTGTGGAATAATAAAATTAATTAGAATAGGGTTAATGTAATTATATAATGAGAATGATTTTCTGTATCAAAACAGTTATGTATCTAAATAATAATGGAGGGAATGGAAATGTCAATAAAAATAGGTCTCATAGGAAATCCTAACTGTGGTAAGACAACAATGTTCAATGGGCTTACAGGCTCATCGCAATATGTTGGTAACTGGCCAGGAGTAACAGTTGAAAAAAAAGGTGGAAAATTAAAAGGAAATAAAGATGTGGAAATAGTAGATTTACCAGGTATTTATTCTTTATCTCCATATACATTAGAGGAAGTAGTTACACGTAATTTTATGCTAGATGATAAGCCAGATGCAGTAATAAATATTGTAGACGCATCAAATATAGAGAGAAATTTATATCTTACAACTCAAGTTTTAGAGTTAGGTATACCAACTGTTATAGCTCTTAATATGATGGATATTGTTAACAAGAATGGTGACAAGATAAATATTAAAAAACTATTTGAAGTTATAGGTTGCCCAGTGGTAGAAGTAACAGCAGTTAAAGGTCAAGGCATTATGGAGGCTGCTGAAAAGGCAATTGAACTTGCAAGTAGTAACAATAAATTAGATTTTAAATTGCCATTTGTTGATGAAAGTAAGGAAGCAATAGAAAAAATTGAAAAAATAATAGAAGAAAAGACTCCATACATAGATATGGAAACACGCTGGCTAGCTATAAAGCTATTTGAAAGAGATGAAAATGTTATACAAAAGCTTGATATCTCTAAAACAATATTGAATAGAATTGAAGAAATAACTAGAAATTGTGAAGATGAATTGGATGATGATAGTGAAAGTATAATAACAGCTAATCGTTATGAATTTATTAGTTCAATAATTTCAAATATAATAAAGAAAAATAGAAAAGGTAAGGAAACTGTATCAGATAAAATAGATAAGATTGTAACAAATCGTATACTAGCATTACCTATTTTTGCACTTATAATGTGGGGAGTTTACTATATAGCAGTAAGTTCATTGGGGGCTATAGCGACTGATTGGACAAATGATGTACTGTTTGGAGAAATTATTCAAGGTAATGTAAGTAATTTTCTAGCTTCTTTAAATGTAGCAGAGTGGTTACAAGGACTTGTAGTTGACGGGCTAATTGGTGGAGTTGGAGCAGTATTAGGATTTGTACCACAAATCATGCTTTTATTCTTACTATTGTCAATATTAGAAGATTGTGGATACATGTCACGTGTAGCTTTTATAATGGATAGAATTTTCCGTAAGTTTGGTCTTTCAGGAAAATCATTTATACCAATGCTTATAAGTTCAGGTTGTGGAGTTCCAGGAGTTATGTCAACTCGTACTATAGAGAATGATAGAGATAGAAAAATGACTATTATGTTAACTACATTCATTCCATGTGGAGCTAAGATTCCAATAATAGCATTATTTGCAGGAGCATTATTTGGAGGTGCTTCATGGGTAGCTCCATCAATGTATTTCTTAGGTATTGTAATGATAATCATCTGTGGAATTATATTAAAGAGAACTAGTTTATTTGCAGGAGAACCATCTCCTTTTGTTATGGAATTACCTCAATATCATATTCCAAGTGCAAAAGGTGTTTTGATACACATGTGGGATAGAGGAAAAGCATTCATAATCAAAGCAGGAACAATTATATTTGTTGCTTGTGGAGTAATTTGGTTCTTACAATCATTTAACTGGTCATTACAAATGGTAGATGCTGGAGAGAGCATATTAGCTAGCTTAGGAAATATAGTTGCACCAATATTTGCACCTCTTGGATTTGGAAACTGGCAATCATCAGTAGCAACAGTTACAGGTCTAGTAGCTAAAGAAAATGTAGTGGGAACATTTGGAGTTTTATTTGGTATATCAGATGCAACAGAACAAGACCCAGCACTTCTTGGTTCAGTTGCAAGTATGTTTACAGTAGCCAGTGCATTTGCATTTATGGCATTCAATATGCTTTGTGCGCCTTGTTTTGCAGCTATTGGAGCTATAAAAAGGGAAATGGGTTCATGGAAATGGACATGGATTACATTAGGATTCCAGACTTTAACAGCATATATAGTTGCTCTCCTTATCAATCAAGTTGGAAGTTTAGTTCTAGGTACTGGAGGGAGTATTGCTGGGGCAATAATATCTATAATTATAGCAGTAGCAGTAGTCTTTGCAGTTTTAACTTATTCAAATAGAAATATGAAAAAAGAAAAAATTGGTAAATTAAGTTATATGAAAAATTAATTCATATAAATAAGGAGTGATGAATATGGCTACATTTATTATAGCAGCTATTGTAGTAGTATTAATGGCATTAGCTGTAATGCATATGGTTAAAAATTCAAAAAAGAATGGTAGTAGTTGTGGATGTGGTTGTTCTGGATGCTCAAGTAGTAAGAGTTGTCATAGTACTAAGAGATAGATAAGATAAGAGCCTGATAAAAAGTTTAAATTACTTTATTATCAGGTTCTTATTTTTTATATAAATAACAAATTTCATATTTGAAGTAGGTTAGACTATGTTGTAATTTTACTGTATAATTATAGACAAATATATGATTAGGAGGGATTATTGCTAAATTAAGCAATATGAGTGAATATTATGTTTAAATTTGATATAACAAATGAACTTATGTGTATAGCAAGGGGAAGTGGTAAATTTTTTGCAAAAAAAGGTGCTATGGTAGCCTTTAAAGGAAATTTTAATTTTGAAAAATTGTTATTAGGTCCAAATAATGGTGGTGGTTTAGGAAGAGCATTATTAGGTCATGTTCAAAGGTCATTGACAGGAGAACAAATGCCAATAATGGTTGTTGAAGGTGAAGGTGAAATTTACCTAGCTCAAAATGCTTATCATGTAGATGTAATATCAATTGACCCAGGTGATTCAATTTATGTTGAGAGTGAAAACTTATTGGCGTTTTCTGAACAATTAAACTACAGTGTAAAATTGATTGGCTCAGGGGTAATATCTCAAAAAGGTCTTTTTACTACACATTTAGTAAATAAAACAGGTCAAAATCAAGATGTTGCTATAATAACAGATGGTAATCCTCTAATACTTGAAGGACCTTGTTGTGTTGACCCAGATGCATTAGTAGCTTGGACTGGAAGAGAACCATATCCTAAAGTATCAAAACTATCATGGAAGACTTTTATTGGTCAGACTTCAGGGGAATCTTATCATATGGAATTTGTTGAACCTGGACAAATAGTTATTATACAGCCATCTGAAAGATTGTCTGGATTAAAAACAGATTCTACACCTTCTGATAGAATGAGTTCAGGTGGATTAAGGCTTGGTATAGATTAAATTTTATTATAGATTAATTATTATTTAGGATATTAAAAAATAAAAAGGGTGGTAGGGATAGGTATGTTAAAAGGAGTTTTATATGTTTGAGAAAATTCATAAAAAGTTAAAAGGATATTATATTTTTTTTATAATCTTAATTTTATGGAAGATTGTATGTGTTTTAGGTATATGGAATAGCTATATTCTGCCACCACCTGAAATAGTTCTAGATACTTTTATAAAAATGATATATGATGGTTCTATTTTCTTAAATGTTTATGCCAGCATAAGAAGAATATTGATAGGTTTTTTAATAAGCTCATTGATAGCAATACCACTTGGAGTTGTATTTGGGGTAAATAAAAAAATGTATGAATACTTCAAACCATTATTTGAATTCATGCGAAGTACACCTCCACTAGCTTTGGTTCCAATGCTTATTTTATGGTTTGGTATAGGTGAAGAATCTAAAATTATAATTATCATTTTGGCATCCTTTTTTCCAATATTTTTAAATACACTAAAAGGTATAAAAAATTGTGACAATAAATTAATAGAAGTAGGTAAATCTTTTAATTTATCTAAAAAGAGAATTTTTTATAAAATAATAATTCCTAATTCTATGTTAGATATTGTTGTTGGACTTAGTTTAGGACTTGGATATAGTTTTAGAGCTATAATTGGTGCAGAACTTATTGCAGCTTCTTCAGGGCTAGGGTATTTGATTTCTGATGGAAAAGATATGTCTAGAACTGATGCTGTATTGGTAGGAATTTTTGTTATTGGATTTTTAGGTATACTTTCAGATTATCTATTTTCAAAGGCAATAACAAGATTTAGCAACGGGAAGCAGGTTGATTTAAATGGTTAGGAATGGATTTTTACTAGAAAATATATACAAAAAATATTTAGTTGATAATAAAGAGCATTTAGTTCTTGATGATATCTCTTTAAATATATCTAGTGAAGAAATAACTGTTATATTAGGCGAAAGTGGATGCGGAAAGACAACTTTACTTAGAATTTTAGCAGGTCTTGAAAATGCAACTAGTGGAAATGTATATTTCTTTAATGATGATAAAAAGTGTATTCCAAAAGTAGGAGTGGTATTTCAAGAAAGTAGACTTATGCCTTGGCTGAATGTAAGTGAAAATATACTTTTACATACTGAAAAAAATAATAGAAATAAAGTTGATTTAGACAAGTATTTAAAAATGATGAAGCTTGAAAAGTTTAAAAATTCATATCCAAATGAATTATCAGGAGGAATGGCACACAGAGTAAGTATAGCAAGAGCGCTTTCCTTTAATCCAGATATTTTACTAATGGACGAGCCATTTGCAGCACTAGATTATTTTACAAGAAGAAAAATGCAAAAAGAAGTTGTACATATCCACAAAAATACTAAAAAAGGTGTAGTATTTGTAACTCACAATATCGAAGAAGCTATGGAAATAGCAAAGAAAATAATTGTTTTTAGTAAAAATAAAGGGATTAAACAGTTTAGTGTCGAAGATGAATATAATAGAGATTTAACTAAAAGCTATTATATAAGCTTGAAAAAAGAAATATTAAGGGAATTGGGGGAGTTTTAATTGATTAAAAGAAGCAAAAAGATTTTAGCAGTAATGACATCTTTAGTAATGGTGTTGGTTGGTACTGTAGGTTGTTCAACAACAAATGATGAGAAAGATGCACCTGCAAAAAAAGAAGCTAGTTTACCTAAGGAAATAAATTTAACTTATGTAAAATCACCACTTAATGTTCCTAGTATATTAGAAAAAAAGGATGATTTATTTGGAAAGGAATTTAAAAAGGACAATATAAAAGTTAATTTTCATGAATTGACAACAGGACCAGAACAAACTCAAGCACTAGCAGCAGGTGAGCTAGATTTTTTACATGCATTGGGGGGGACATCTGCAATAATAGCAGCTTCAAATGGTGTTGGTCTTAAAATTACAAATATTTATAGCCGTTCGCCAAAAGGGTATATGCTTATAACTAATAATGAAAACATAAAATCTATAAAAGACTTAAAAGGTAAAAAAATTGTAGGACCAAAAGGAACTATACTTCACCAGTTGTTAATTGCTGCACTTGCTAAGGAAGGATACACTATAGATGATGTTGAATATGTAAATATGGATATCCCTAGTGCTGCTTCTGCATTAGAAAGTAAAAGTGCTGATGTCGCAATGCTTGCAGGACCAGTAGCGTTAAAAACAATAAATTCAGGTGCTAAAATGATTGTAAATGGAGAAGGATTAGTTAGTGGAATAATAGTTACTGCGGTAAGTGATGATTTTGCTCAAAAATATCCTGAATTAGTAAAAAGATTTATGAAGGTTCATGAAGAAACTTTAAAATATATGGATGAAAACAAGGATAAAGTAATGGATGTTGTGTCTAAAGAAGTCGGTTTATCTTTAGATGAAACAAAAGAAATGTATTCTTGGTATGATTTTAGTTCTAAAATAACAGATAAGGATATAAAAGAATTAGAAGATACACAGGAATTCTTAATGTCTAACGGAATGCAAGAAAAGAAAATAGATATTAAAGATATGTTATACAATCAAAATTAGAATATTTCAAAATATTAAAGCAGAAAATACACCCTTGTTTATTATAAAATTGTATAGTAAAAAGGGTGTATTTTTATTATTATACATAAAAATACAATTAAAAACAACTTACTATTTTATCTACACTTATGTAGTCTAGTAATTTTCTCATTTTCTTACGATGAAGTAAAAACTTGGAATATGTGTCTTCTGATTGTTTTGTATCGCCATAAACCTTCCAATATTTAATCATAGAAACTTCGTAATTGCTATATCCCATAAATCCAATTACATCTTTAAGAGGGTATCCTAAAAAAATACCTATTTCATCAGGAAAAACATCGCCCTTAAGCTTATCTATTAAATGTTCTAAATAAGCATTAACATTCGTATTTTGTTTGTATCCTAAAAACTTTAAAAAGTTTACTGTTTTTTTACATTTTAATTTTTCTGATAATGCTTTTTTGTTTACAAATAGTATTTTTAATCCTTTTTTCTCCTTGTCAATAACTATAAAATCTATCTTTTTACATTTATATAGATATTCGTGAATATCATTAATTTTTTCTTCTCTATTTACGTCAGTAAATGAAATATTTATTATTTCAGCAGGTTTAGAACCTAAAAAAACTGGACCTAAAACCTCTAAAAGCCATTTTATATATGATGATTCAATTTTATTTTTACAACAAAATTGTGAATTACAACAAGACATAAAAGATAACCTCCCTTAAATGAAAATTAATATCAATTAATTAAATTATACTATGAATGATAATCAATATCAATAATAAAATTATATTTTTTTAGTTTCGTTATTTATCTATTATGATTTCCAAAAAAATAAATTATATCTTGTTTAATTTTAGTAAATAAAAAATAAAAATAGAGAAATACTAAATTTAGAAAGAAAATAATTAAAATTCTTGGTAGTATAAAACATCTAGGAGGGTAATAAAAATGAAATTAAAAAGAACTTTATTTGTAGGATTAGCATTAGCATTAGCTATAGGAATGACTGCATGTGCTAGAGAAAATGAAAAACCAAGTGAAAATGCAGGAAAAAATCCTAATGAATCTGTAAATAACAATGAAGGATATATGAATTATTATTCAACAAGTTATAATGATTATATAGCAGGCTTAAATAGATATTCTATTTATGATACTCCAGAGAGTATAAATAATCAGTTTAAAGATAAAGAATATCCAGGAAATGAAAAATATTTAAGTGATGTAAAGGCTGCGTATAAAGATAGTAGAGATAAAATACAATCATTTGTAACATCTCTTAAAAAGGATGGTAAAACAGAAGATACAGAGTTAAAGAAAATGAATGATGACCTAATCGCTGAAGGTGAAAGATTAGTAAAAGATATAGATGAGAGAATAAAAAAATTAGATAATGTATCTGATGAAGACATGAAAAAAGGTCAAAATGACTTCGTGAAATTAGTTCATGGAACTGAAGATGTAGGAAATGATATAGGTAGTGGTTTTAGAAAAATGATAAAAGATATGAATGATAGATTAGGAATAACAGGAAATAATAAAAAATAATAAAACAAATAGCATCAAAATTAAAAATAAATATTTGAAATAGAGCGAAGCCTTATAAATAGTATATTTTTTGGCTTCGCTTTTTTGTATGTTATCAAAATACCCATTTTTATCTTGTCATCTCAATATCTTTATTATAATTTACTTAGAGGTTACTGTCTTATGTTTTTACTTGTTTTTTCTCTTTTTAAATTTTTGTTTTGCAAAATTGTAGGCTTCTTCTATTAAAGTTTTAAAGTTCTCAAATGTATTTTCAGTAGGGCTTAGGACGCATATCCATCCCATCCATGCATAGATAGGGTGTGGCATGACTGTATCCAATGATGTAAAATCAAAATCCATATTAACTATTTGACCAACACCTGGACGTTTTGGAATATATCCAAACATTTCAATAAAAGTTTCTTTTTTTAATCCTATGTTCACACGGTATACATTTGGACGACTAACCAATGAGCCTTTATCATTATTACTGTCTTTTTCTTTAATGGTAAGAACATATACTCCTCGTTTTAAAACACCATTGGGATTGTAGTAGATTGCTCTTTCGCCCCAACTATTCATTAGTACAACATCATCTAAATTTGACAGACAATAATTGATAATATCATCAGCCTTAATGATATTATTTTCCATAAAATATCAGTCCCTTCTTTTTTACTATTATTATTGCTTTAAATGTAAGAATATCTTATCATAGAATAGTGACAATTATTGTCACTATATTGAAATTAGGAGTATGATTATGTCAAGAGCTGAGCGTTTAATTGAACTGATGATAACTATAAATGCAAAAAGAAGTTTTACAGCAGGAGAGTTAGCAGAAGAATTTTCTGTATCAAAACGTACAATACTAAGAGACTTACAGGTGTTGGAAAATATCGGATTTCCATTATATTCAAAAGTTGGAGCGGCTGGAGGATATCATATACTTAAAGAACGTATACTTCCACCAATTACATTTTCAGAAAGTGAGGTAAAATCTATATTCTTTGCATGTCAATCACTAGAATATTATAATGATTTACCATTTGAGCAAGAAACTATTTCTGTTTTAAAGAAATTCTTAAATTGTATCCCAAATGATATTCAATATAATATTGAGAATATGAGGCGTAAAATTGTTTTTTGGACACCAGATAGGCACTGTCCAACACCATTATTGAAGGAGTTATTTGATATAATAATGAATGGTTCTACAATTAAGATTGAATATTCATCAAAGCAAAAAAATAGTGTGCGTGTCATTATTCCTATTGGTTTGTATGCCATGAATGGACTTTGGTATTGTCCAGCCTACTGTATAAAATCAGAGTATGTTAAGGAGTTTCGAGTAGACCGAATTGTGAATATTTTGAGTATAGAAAACGTATTAAATAAAAAATATAAGGTTTCATCTTCTATACATGATTATCTTGAGAATATGGGAGTAGGTACAGATTATCATATTAAAGTTAATTTGACGGATGTGGGTGTAAAACGTTGTGAAACAGAATTTTTGTTGGCAAGAGGATTGAAAATTTTGCCTAAAGGTGGGTACATAGATATGCATATACCCAAATCTACACTTGATTGGGTAGCAGAATATTTTCTAACCTTTGGAAAAGATGCTACAATAATAGAACCAATAGAACTCAAATCTTTGATAAAATCTAAAGTGTTGGAGCTATACAATCATCATTGTCTTTAACTAATATTATTTTATGACACAATTATTTTTAAATTATTCTGTTTAGGGTAAAATAGAGTTTTGAAAAAATGTTAACTTTCTCACTTTATTTTATAGGTGATTTAGATATATTAGTATCATTTAGTATATTTTTTATAATAATATTCTATAGCTACATAGGGATTCATAGACATTAAAATATAAAGTGTTAGGAGCTAGAAAACCAACAAAAAATAGTTATTTGTTTTTACATAGTAATAATAAAAAATAAAAAATTTAAATAAATTCATTGACAAATATTATTAATGAATATATTATATATAACATAGCAACAAATGATAATCGAATTAAATAACGTCTTATCAAGAGTGGTGGAGGGACTGGCCCTTTGAAACCCGGCAACCAGTATATTTTATATACATTGGTGCTAAATCCTGCAACTAATATAGTTGATAGATGAGTATAAATAGCTTTCTAAGCCTGAGTTTATACTCGGGCTTTTATTTTGTTGTAATACATAAGCGAGGATAAACATAAAAACTGAGCAGAATATATGGGAGGAAATTTTATGATTAGCATAAAAAATGTTAATAAGTATTATGGAAAGATTCAAGTGCTTAAAGATGTAAGTATTGAGATAGAATCTGGAGAAATTTTTGGGATAATAGGTCATAGTGGTGCAGGAAAATCAACACTACTTAGATGTATAAATGGACTAGAGGAATATCAAGAAGGTAATGTACTTGTTTCTGATAAGGAAGTAAAGTCATTGAATGAAAAGCAAATGAGAGATTTAAGAAAAGAGTTAGGAATGATTTTTCAACACTTTTCATTGCTTGAAAGAAGAACTGTATTTGATAATGTAGCATTGCCATTAGAATGTTTTGGATATACAAAGGCAGAAATCAAAAAAAGAGTTCTAGAGTTATTAGAAGTAGTTGGAATATCTGAAAAGAAAAATGATAAACCTAGAAATCTAAGTGGTGGTCAAAAACAAAGAGTTGCAATTGCTAGAGCTTTAGCACTAAACCCACAGGTACTTCTTTGTGACGAGGCAACTTCAGCATTAGACCCAAATACTACAAAATCAATTCTTTCATTACTTGAAGATATAAATAAAAAATTGGGAATAACAATAATAGTTGTAACTCATCAAATGGAAGTTATAAAGCAGATTTGCGGAAGAGTAGCAATAATGGAAAATGGGGAAGTCTTAGAGGTGGGAGATACAGAAGAAATCTTCTTAAGAAATACCAAAGGCCTTAGAAAATTAATAGGTGAAGAAAGTATAATCTTACCAAAGGGAACAAATATAAAGATACTATTCCCTAAAGATATTTCTAATGAAGCTATTATTACTACTATGGCAAGAGAACTAAATATAGATGTATCCATAATATTTGGGAAATTAGAACAATTTAAAGATGATATTTTAGGTTCACTTATTATAAACATTTCAGATAAAAGTGGAGAGCAAGTAAAACAATATCTGACTGACAAAGGCATAAGATGGGAGGAAATGATAAATGAATAGTTTAATTGACTTTTTGACAACACTATTTCCAAATGCATTGTTACAAACTTTGTATATGGTTATAGTACCAACTATAGTTGCAACAATTTTAGGGTTTATATTAGCAATCATATTAGTAGTTACAAAACCAGATGGATTAAAACCAAATAGCACAATAAATAGTGCTTTAGGATTTATAGTAAATATATTTAGAAGTTTCCCATTTATGATACTTATAGTTGCAATGATTCCAATAACTAGATTAATTGTTGGAACAAGTATAGGAGAAACTGCTGCAATAGTACCAATAACTATTGGTGCAGCACCATTTATCGCTAGAATTATAGAAAGCTCATTAAATGAAGTGGATAAAGGATTGATAGAAGCAGCAAAATCTTTTGGAGCTACAAAGAGACAAATAGTATTTAAAGTTATGATAAAAGAAGCTATGCCTTCAATAGTATCTGGAATTACATTATCAATAATATCTATACTTGGCTATACAGCTATGGCAGGTGCAGTAGGAGCTGGAGGATTAGGTAACATCGCACTTATTTATGGATATCAAAGATTTGATACAGCAGTAATGGTATATACAGTAATAGCACTTGTAATATTAGTTCAGATAATCCAAGGAGTAGGAAATCTGGCTTATAAGAAACTAAAATAATTTAATTATAAACATTTTAAAGAGGGGGAGTAAAAAATGAAATTAAAGAAATTATTATCAGTAGCATTGGTGTCAGCAATAGCAATATCAGCAGTAGGTTGTTCAAACAAAGAGGATAAAAAAATACTAGTAGGAGCTTCATCAAATCCACATGCAAAGATATTAGAAGTTGCAAAACCTTTGTTAAAAGAAAAAGGATATGATTTAGAAGTAAAAATATTTGATGACTATGTACTTCCAAATACAGCTTTAGATGAAGGTTCTTTGGATGCTAACTTCTTTCAACATATTCCATTTTTAGAGGAAACTGTGAAGGAGAAAGGATATAAACTTACTTATACATCTAAAGTTCATATAGAGCCAATGGGATTCTATTCAGAAAAAGTTAAATCATTAGATGAAATAAAAGATGGAGCTGTTATAGCTGTGCCAAATGATGCAACTAATGGAGCTAGAGCACTTAAATTATTAGCAAAAAATAAATTGATAGAAGTAAAAGATGGAGAGCTTATAACTAAAAAAGATATAACTAAAAATCCTAAAAATATACAAATAAAAGAAATGAATGCAGAACAATTACCAACAGTATTAAAAGATGTTGATGGAGCAGTAATAAATTCCAATTACGCTTTAACAGCTAACCTAAATCCTACTAAGGATGCAATAGTAATAGAATCAAGTGATTCTCCATATGTAAATATAATAGCTTGTAGAGAAAATAATAAAGATAGTGATAAGATTAAAGCTTTATCAGAGGCTATGAATAGTAAAGAAGTTAAAAAATTTATACAAGACGAATATAAAGGAAGTATAGTTCCAGCTTTCTAAATTAAATATACAAAATCTATAAAATGAGTAAAATTAAAAATATTTACTCATTTTTTTTTATAACTAGAAAGTGACAAATTTTTTGGAAGAATTGTGGTAACATATTTATAGGTAAAACTATATAAAAATGAAGAAGTGGTGAGGAATATGGAATCTAAAGGAACTTTAAGTAAGAATAAGGTCTATATACTAGCTAATGGGGTATTTTTGATTATTGCACTTTTAAATATAAATTTGTACACAGTTTCTATAAATATGTATAGGATAATTTTACTTTGGATATTTGGATATTCTATAGTCCATATAACTAGTTTTAAAAAAGATGAATTTATAAATATATTGAAAGTAGCATGTCTTGTATTAGTTTTTGTAAGTATTTTAGGAGTAGTGAATTTAAAAATTCAAAAATTCCAAATTGTATTGCTCAATTTAAGTATGATTAATATGTCTACTTTTATATACTTAACCATTTCTAAAGTAAAAAAAATAGGAATAAGTCCAGTACTAATTTTTTATGGTGCTTTTGTGATATTAGATTACTTTATAAGAAATACTTTTAGTAATATCAACTGGAATATGATTATTGTATTAATTAATGTTGTTATATCTTTATTTAATTTGCTATATTTATTGAATAAACTTGATAGTAAAATTGAACACTATAAGTTAATAAAAGATTTATCATATTTTGTGTTTTTCACAACTATTATAGGGTTTATATCAATCTTTAAGATTAGTATAGTAGATACAGATAGATTAATAGGAGTAGTATATTTATTATTATGTAATCACACTTATTATGTATATGTATATAGTCTTAATAATAGAGTAGTATATCCATATTACGAACTTGATTCAATAAATAAAAAATTAAGTAAAAAATCAGAACAACTAGGGAAGATAAATTTAGCAATAGAAAAGGATATGATTATACAAAGAACATTAAAGAACTACATAGACCAGAGAAAAGAGCTACTTAGACAGGCTCTTGATACAATGCCAAATGTATGGATAGTAACAGATTATGATTTTAATATAAGTTACACGAATAATAAATTTAAAGATGAATTTTCAAAAGATATTAAGAATTATTATAAAATATTAAGCTTTATAAAGAAAGATGAAAAAGTTGCTGAAAAATTAAAGAAATTTGACAGTGATATAAATATAATTGATAAGCCAGTAGAGTTAAATGACAAAATTTATTTGTTGAGTTTAAGTAATAATAAAGACGAAAGCAACTACTTAATAAGTTTAAATGATATTACAAATGAAGTCAAAATAGACGAAGAAATAAGACATATAAATAAAGACTATGAAAATATTATATTAAATATTCCATCTCCGATACTTGTAAGAAGTGCCGAAGGTGGTATAAAGAAGAATAAGGTAATCAGTATAAATAAGAAATATGAAAAGAGTTTTAAATGTACTTCAAGTGATTTAGTCAATATGACATTAGAACAATATTTTGAAACTTTCAATATAGATTTCTTTGATAATAGGAAATTTAAAAGATTAAATCTAACACAAGAAAAGAAAGCTGAAATAGTGAGTTACAATGATACAGCAAATTGTATAGTTAATTTTGTGATGTATGATTCA
Source organism: Clostridioides sp. ZZV15-6383 (assembly GCF_020657735.1). Lineage (NCBI taxonomy): Bacteria > Bacillati > Bacillota > Clostridia > Peptostreptococcales > Peptostreptococcaceae > Clostridioides > Clostridioides sp. ZZV15-6383. The sequence goes on from NZ_JAGWCV010000044.1 coordinate 21,484, forward strand.
GAAGGTGAAGAACATGTTGAAGAAATTAGAGTTGGAGATTATTGGTCAGATAATAAATTGTTTAAATTGCTTACCTTTAGAGATATAACTAAAGAGATAAATATACTGAGAACAGTAAATGAACAAAAGATAATATATGAAAAATTACTGGATGCTATACCAGAGGCTATTTTTCTTGAGGATTTAAGTACATCAAGAGTTCTATATACAAATATAGCTTTCAGAGAGTTGTTCGGAATTTCTAGTGATGTATTAGGAGTAACAACACAAAAATATAGAAATATATTAGTAAAAAAATACATAAACAATTTGAATATAGGAGAAAGAGAGAAGAGTATTCATATAGTAAATGAAAATAATCATATAAAAGAAGTAAAAATGATATCAAGGACATTATACTTTGGACAAAAAAGAAGTAGAGTGAGAATTATTAAAGATTTAAGTGTGCAAAGAGAGTCTGAAAGACTTAAGAAAGCATTAATAAAACAAAGGCAGTATGACCAAATGAAGATGGAGTTTTATGCTAATATATCTCATGAACTTAAGACACCTTTAAATAATATATATAGTTCAGTTCAACTTGTCGAAAATCTTTATAAAAAAGGAAAGATAATTGATTTTCAGGATATACTAAGAGAACATATAAAAACAACTAAACAAAATATGTTTAGATTATTAAGACTAATAGATAATATAATAAACATTTCTCAAGTTAAGTCAGATATATATAAGATTAAAGCAGTAAATTTTGATATTATTGACATAACAGAAAGAATAGTGACATCTATTAGCAGTTGTGCTAAATCTAAAGGAATAGATTTGATTTTTGATACAGATGAAGAAACTGTGATGGTAGGACTTGACCCAGAATCTATAGAAAGGATAATACTGAATATATTATCAAATGCTATAAAATTTACTTTAGAAGGTGGAGAAATTCTTGTAGGTATATATAAAAAAGGTGAAACTGTAGAGATAATTATAAAAGATACTGGAGTAGGTATAGACAAAGAAAAATTAAATGACATCTTTAATCGATTTAAACAAATTGAAAACAGTGGGATATCAAATGAATTTGGAAGTGGAATAGGACTGTGTCTTACAAAATCGTTGATTGAAATTCAACATGGGGAAATTTACATAGATAGTAAGTTAGGAGAAGGAACTGATGTAAAAATTATATTCCCAATTAAAGAAGTTGTTGAGGAGGTCTATGATAAGTCAAATTACAATGACAATATTGAAAAGTTTGAGATAGAATTTTTTGATATATATAAATAACAAATATGAAATTTATTATTTATACACTAGTATTAGATTAATAAGGTTAATTTTATTTATTATTTTAGCTGTATTTAATTCAATACAAATAAATTTTATGAGGTGAAACTTTGGAAAAGGATTTTTTTAGGAAAAATGGAATTGATTTAGCAAAATCAATATTAGGTAAATATTTAATAAGGAAATATGAAAATAAAGTAATTGTTACTAAAATCATAGAGACAGAAGCATACATGGGTATAAATGATAAGGGAGCACATGTATATGGTAATAAAAAAACAGACAGGACTAAGCCATTATATTTAGATGGTGGACATATATATGTTTATTTAATCTATGGCATGTATAACTGTTTAAATTTATCAGCAAATATAGAGAATATACCAGAGTGTGTGTTAATAAGAGGAGTAGAGCCGATAACTTCTCTAGATGAGATATCTATAAATAGATACAACAAAGCTTACAATGATTTGAGTAAATATCAAATAAAAAATATTACTAATGGACCAGGAAAACTTTGTAAGGCTTTAAAAATAGATAAAAGTCTAAATAGTAAGAGTATAATGGGTGAAGAACTATATATAAGTGATTTTTATTATGATGATGAAGGAAAAAAAGTATTTAGTAAAGATGAGTTGGATATAAAAACTAGTAAGCGTATAAATATAGATTATGCAGAAGAAGCAAAAGACTTTCTATGGCGTTTTTACATAGAATAAATTTTGATATAGGTGAGATATGTATCTATGGAAAAGTATTTTTATAGATACATATCTTATTTTTTTATAGAATTTTTAGTTTAATAAAAATAACTTTATGAATTTACAAACATACACTTAATAAATTTATAATTATTTTGCTAATATAAATAAAGGTGTATTTTGACGAAATAAGATATAAAAATTAATTTTTTTTATGTCTTTTGTTAAAAATAATAAAATTTATACAGATAATTAGTTTATTTTATAAATAATAAATTAATTATTAAAGAATGAAGAAATTTTGACAAAAAAAGAAAATATATTTAGAATATAGATATATTTAAAAGAATCTTATTGAGATGAGATTGTATTTTTTATCATAAGCAATTCTTATTAAATGAAAAATTAGAGGATGAAATTTAAATGTATATAAAGCACTTCAATAACTCTTGACAACCTAAAAATTGACAAGGATGTATCTAAAAAAATATATAATATTAAACTGTAAAATAAAAGATGTTGAAGAGTAAAAAAGACATTAAATAGACATCATTAAATTGTAAAATTATGTTATAATTGTACTAAAGGATGTAATAATGTGTAGAAATAGTAAGATAATAAATTGAGTTTTTAACAATTAAAGTTAAAGAATGCTGCCACACATAAAATATAATTTAGATATATTTATTAGATTAAAGTATATTTATGGGATTAATATACTATTATGAATCATTTTGATAATAAATTTAATTACATAAATAATTTAAGTTTTATTAGAAAAAAACCATACTTGTAAAAAATGTATATTTAATTGGTAAAATTAACTAGAAATGTGTGAAAAATAAATCTAAATAATCGAAAAAATATAGACAAAAAAGATTAATAAATTATAGTAATACTAATAAAAAATTTTTCTAAATGAAATAAAAATAGGTTAAACAGCCTATATTTATATTTTTATATTTATATTATGAAAAAATTAAAATTATTTAGGGGTGATGGTTTTGAATAAGGACATAGGAGCAAAAATAAAGCAACTTAGAACTCAAAAACAAATGACACTGAAGGATATGAGTGAAAAAACAAACTTATCAATTGGTTTTTTATCACAACTTGAAAGAGGATTGACAAGTGTAGCAACAGATTCCTTAGGAAAAATAGCAAGTGTATTAGATGTAGAATTAACTTACTTTTTTATGAAGCCAAAAGAGCATAAAAGAGCTGTATTAAGAAGTTATGAAAAAGAGGTATTTGATGTAGAAAATTCAACATTTATACATTATCATTTATCATCTAATTTAAAGGAAAAAACAATGCTACCGAGATTGATTGAGATTCTTCCAAGTAAGAGTAGTGAAGAAATTTGTTGTTACGTACATAACGGTGAGGAGTTTGTGTATGTATTAGAGGGAGTTCTTACAGTGTTTTTGGGGGATGAGCAAATAGAAATGTATCCAGGAGATACAATACACTATAATAGTGAAAAGAACAATCATAATTGGGTTAACTATACTAATAAATTAGTGAAAATTTTGGTGGTAAGTGTACCAAATCCATTTGAGAAATCTGATACAGTTAAAGAAGCTTAAATGTTAGCTAATAAGGAGGTACTAAAGTGAAAAAAATTGGATTCATAGGTGCAGGAAATATGGCAAGCGCTATGATAGGGGGAATAGTAAATTCAAAATTAGTTGAACCTAATATGGTTATAGCATCAGCATACAGTCAAGAAACTCTTGATAGAATACATGCAAGTTTTGGAATAAATACTACAAAAGATTCAAAGGAAGTAACTAGAACCTCTGATATAGTAATTGTGGCTGTTAAACCAGATATATATGATGATATTTTAAAAGATATAAAAGATTTTATAGATGACAGTAAAATTATAGTTACAATAGCAGCAGGAAAATCCATAAAAGATATAGAGTCAATTATAGGGGGAGATAAAAAAATAGTTAGAACTATGCCAAATACTCCAGCTCTTGTAAATGAAGCTATGTCTTCACTTTCTATAAATAAAAATATAAACGATGAAGATTTAAAAGTGGTTACAGAAGTATTTAATTCTTTTGGAAATACTGAAGTAGTACCAGAATATCTTATAGAAGCAGTAATTGGAGCCAGTGGCTCTGCACCAGCATATGTGTTTTTATTTATAGAAGCTATAGCAGATGCAGCAGTAATTGCAGGGATGCCAAGACAACAAGCATATAAGTTTGCATCACAGGCAGTTATGGGCTCTGCAAAAATGGTACTTGAGACAGGAAAGCATCCTGGTGAGTTAAAAGATATGGTATGTTCACCTGGTGGAACTACTATAGAGGCAGTTAAAGTACTTGAAGAAGAAGGTTTTAGAGCTTCTGTGATAAAAGCAATATGTGCATGCATAGAAAAATCTAAAAAGATGAGTGATTAATAAAAATTTATTGCAAATAAAGAGAATTGCCTTTTATAGAAACTTTCTATTTTAGGCAATTCTTTTTATTTACTTAATTTTTAAAATAAGCCTGAAAGCCAATTTTTTATTTTTTCAAAGAAACCAACTGAGTCATCATTATTTGATTGATTTTCTGAATTATTTGTTGTGTCATTTTGACCTGACTGAGAAGCATCTTTATTTTCATTATTACTATCATTATTATTTTCTGATTTATTTGTATCATTGTCATTATTAGAACCAGTGTTATCTTGTGGATTTATTTGAACACCTTCTGTAGAGTTTATTACAGCATCAGAGCCAAGAGATTTATCATTAGTGTTATTTAAGATTCCTAAATCTTTTTTATCTCTGCCTGAGAATAAACCAGAGAACCAGTCTCCTATTCCACTAAACCATCCGCCAATAGTATCTAGTATACCAGAACCTTTAACACTTTCACCTAATTTCTTTAATTGCTCATTTACATTATCTGATACATTATCTAATGTATTTTTCATGTTATTATAATCATAATCTTGGTCAGCTATTTTTTTCATTACACCTTTAATTTGTTCTTTTTGTTCTGGTGTAATAGTAATATTGTAATTGTTTACAACATTATTTATTGTATTTGCTATTTGATTGGTATCCTTTGTACCATTTTTTACAATTTCTGTTTTTATATCATTCATTACACCAGTTGCTTTTTCTTGACCTATATCATCTCCTAAGTCACCTGTAACTACCAATTCTTCAGAAGCAATCTCTTTTTTTGTTTCATCAAGTTTCTTTCCTGAAGCATCTTCAAATGCTTTCATGATTCCCGTTAATGCTCCAGTACCACTTACAGGATATGGAGCAGCAGCAATAACATTTGCATCTTCAAGACCAGCTGTTGTAAGTGTTGAAGCAATCATTGAGCTAGTTACCCAAGTTAAATTTGCTGTTTTAACATTAATTCCATTTCCCTTTTTAGTAGGTTCAACATATGAACAAGATATAGTAACTTTTCCAAGTTGACCTTCTGTTGCAACACCTTGTAAGTACTGTCTTTCTTCTGCATTTGTTACATCTAAAACTAAGACTTGGTCTTTTTTTACTCCAAAGTAATTAAGCATTTGCTGCTTTTGAGATTCTGATAAGTTAGCCCCAAGTGTAACTACATTTGTACCATCTGCATAAGAAAGATTAATACTTCCAAGTACAAGCATGGTAGATACAATAATAGAACTAATTTGTTTTTTAAACTTCATAATATTCCTCCTAGATTTAACATACATTACATTTTCAATCTATTTTTACTAATATATATAATAAAAATATGTACTATATTTCTATTATACTAAATATAAACTATTTTTTAAATCAATGCGATTACAACATTGTAATAAAAAAGGCAATATAAGGAAGATAATAAAAAATAATTTTTTTAAGAGATTGAAAAAACAATTAATGTAGTATACTATAATATAGAAATGATTATGATAATGTTATAGAATCGGAAGGAGAAATATAAATGTCAAAGGAATTAGTAAAAGATAGAGTAATAAAATATTTAATAGAAGATTTGTTGGTACCTCAAGATATGATTGATACAAATGTTGAGTTAGCAGAATTTGAAGAAGGTGCAGAAGGAATTTTAGATATTGTTGTAAATGTTAAAGACGAAGAAGATTATTATGCACCTGTAATGATAGTTCAATGTTTAGATGAAGATGTGGAGTTAGAAGGAGAAGTTTTACAAAAACAAATAGAATTTTTAGAAGAAGTGGATAATATAACTATGTCAGGTAGGTTGGTTTTAACTAATGGTGATGCTATGATGTATGCTGATTGGAGAGGCGAAGAATACGATACTGAGGCAGCTCTTCCAACTTATGATATAATGGTAAAAGAGTTTAATGAAATGGAACAACAAGTAAAAGATTTAGAAGAACATCATCACCATGATGAAAATTGTGGATGCGGATGTAATCATCATGAAAATTAAATATCAAGCATATATATTAAAAAAGACTGTTTAGTAAACAGTCTTTTTTTAGACATATATCATTCTAAAAACTAAGAATATAACAAGATATAATAAAATAAATTATATATATAAGGAGGATATTGGTGTCAGAAGTAGAATAATATTAATTAGGTATAGTTTTTATAACTTTGTATACATAATATACAAAACAATTTATTTGAAGAAAGAGATATTATGTAATTGTAGATTATATAGGTTTAAATTATTTATTTTTGTTTTAGCAAATTCTATGAATAGAAGGGGTTTGATTATGGATACTAAAAAAGAAAATAATTATGAAAATTATATTTGTGTGGGTTCATCAAATGTGTCAAATGCGATGAAAATGTATTTAAAGGAAATTGAGGAATACAAAATGTTGTCAGCAGGGGAAGAGGTAGAGCTGGCTAAGGAAATAATCAACTCATCTTCAGTAGCAAAGGAAAAGTTTATAAATTCAAATTATAGGTTGGTAGTTAGTATAGCAAAGAGGTATAAAAGAGATAGTATTGATATGCTAGATTTAATTCAAGCAGGAAATATAGGACTTATAAAAGCTGTAGAAAAATACGATTATAAAAAAGGATATAAATTTAGCACTTATGCAACTTGGTGGATAAAACAAAGCATAACAAGATATATCGATGATTGCGAAAATACTATTAGGATACCTATACATCTTCATCAGAGAATAAATTTTGTAAAGAAAAAGAAACAAGAACTTTTAAATGTATTATTAAGAGAGCCAACTGTGGATGAGATTGCAGATGCATGTGGTCTAGAAGTTGACAAAGTATTGGAATTATTAAGAAGAGATAAAAATGTTGTATCTTTGGATACTCCATTGAAAGAAGATGAGGATAGTAGTTTAGTTGAATTTATACCATCAGATGCTGATTTTAAGGATGTTGTAATACATGAAGTTGAACAGCATAATTTAAAAGAAAAAATCGAAGAATTGCTTACAGGTCTTGGAGAACAAGAGCAGCAAGTTTTAAGAATGAGATTTGGAATTGATGATGATGACCCTAAGACGCTAGAACAGATTGGAAAAGTATTTGGAGTTACTAGAGAGCGAATAAGACAAATAGAAGCTAAAGCAATAAGAAAATTAAGACATCCAAGTAAGTTAAAACAATTAAAGCATTTTTATTAAGTTGTTAGAAATTATATAAAATAGAGTAGAAAATGTGAGACTGTAAATCAATTTGTGCTTTTAAAGATAATTTCTACTTTATAGCAACAATTATTTATTTACTATTAATATTTCCCAATATATGAATTTTATTCTAATAAATTTTAAAAAATATATACTGGG
>NZ_JAGWCV010000045.1:0-27997 GCF_020657735.1 Clostridioides sp. ZZV15-6383
AATTACAGCTACATTAAAAAATAGTGGTATCGTTATTAATCAAAAGAAGGTTAGACGTATTATGAGAAAATTAGAACTTAAATGCATAGCATTTTCTCGTAAATCACGTAAATATAATTCCTATAAAGGTACAATTGGAAAGGTAAAAAATAATAAAATAAATAGAAGATTTAAAACATCAATTCCACATCAGAAAATAACAACTGATACATCAGAATTTAAAATATATACTACTGATAAAAATGGAAAATTAGTTATAAAAAAAGCATATCTTGATCCATTTTTAGATATGTTTAATGGAGAAGTTTTATCATTCAGTATCTCAGATAGACCTAACTTTAAATCAATAAGTGATGCTTTAAATGAAGCCATCAATATTACAAAAGATTGCCCTTATAGAAGAACTTTTCACTCAGACCAAGGTTGGGCATATCAAATGAATAAGTATAACAAAACACTTAAGAAAAATAAAATATTTCAAAGTATGTCTCGTAAGGGTACATGCCTTGATAATTCTCCTATGGAAAATTTCTTTGGTATAATGAAGCAAGAAATGTATTATAGAAAAACATATAAAAGTTTCAACGAATTAGAGAAAGCTATAACAGAATATATTTATTATTATAATAACAAAAGAATTAAAGAAAAATTAAATTGGCGTAGCCCTGTTAAATATAGATTTGAATATGAATCTAAAGTTACATAAAGCTAAAAAAACAGGAATGAAAATTTCATTCCTGTATAAAGTCCAACTTTTGGGTCTCAATACATATATAAAATTGATTTCTTATCTTTTTTAAATAAGATGCAGAAATTAAATTCTTAATATTTAATTTTTTAATAAAAACAATGTATTTTCTCTGACTTTGAAGAATCAAAATTTTAAAGTTTTATTAGAATATACAACTTTTTACTTTAAAATACATGAGCATTTCATCAGTGAAATAAACCATAATATATAGTAACTTGTTAGAAAAATAAAATAATTTCATATACAAATAATAAAAAATAGCCACTACAGTCTATAATTTGTAGTGGCTATTTTTTCATTGCCTCTTGTTACTCTTACATCATAATTTTCATAGTTAATACTATTATCAACCAACTCACTTATATTTTTAATTTCTTTTTCTCCTTGAATTGCATCATATATAGAAGAAGCGATTTTTTTAGTATTTCCAGTTAAACTTGAATATAAAATTAAACTTTTCATGATATATCCTCCTCTTTAGCTAAATACTCTGTTAAATACTTATCTAAATTATCTTAATATTAATAGATTTTAATTTATATAAAAATAATCTAATCTAATATACATCCAAACTGAGAGCGTGTTTGCAAAGCATCTACACATTTTTTGTTACAATAACAGCATTTCTTAATCTCATCTACTCTTCCATCTTTTATTTTCTGTAACCAATTACTATCTGCCAATAGTTGTCTTGACATAGAAACCATATCTACTCTATTGCTTGAGATAATACTTTCCATAAAATCTGGGCTAGATAATTTTCCAACTCCACATACTGGAAGATTTGTGTATTTCTTCACCTCATCAGCTAAATACAAAAAACAGCCTTCATCTTTAAAATAAGGATGATTATTCGTTGGTATAATATCTTCTAACTTTGAGTGATTTGCAAGTGTTACATGAAAACTATTTACACCTAATGATTCAAATTTTTTTACAAAATACTCAACTTCTGAAACTAGAACACCTGCATTGCCATAATAAGGATTTTCTTGTCTTATTGCAAGTTTATAATCTATTGGAATATCCTTAACTTCATTTCGAATACTGCTAATTATTTCACTTGCAAATCTGCTTCTATTCTCACAAGTTCCACCATATTCATCACTTCTATTATTAAATATGCTTGATGAAAAACTTCCTACAATCCTATCACCATGAATTTGAATCATATCAAACCCTGCTTTTTTTGCATTCAATGCTGCTACTTTAAATAAATCTATAATATTTTTAATTTCTTCTTTGTACATATTTGTTATGTAATCTTTTACTCCATCAGCCATGATTTTTTTTATCTCATCATGTGAAGTAATTCCCATTTTCATAGTATCTTTAATTAAATTAATATCATAATCTGAACAAAATATTTGTGCTGATACCTTTGCGCCAGAATTGTGTATCTCATCTACAATTTTCTTGCATTTTATAACTCCCTCTTCATCTGATAAACTCATAGCCATCTTATGAAAACTAGGTCTAACAGATACATCTCCTAAAGTAATCAGAGCTACTCCTGACTTTGCAATATCACAAAACTTTTTAATTTTTTCTTCCAATTTAAGACCCATGCTTGTAGGTGCAAATGATACTCTATTTTTTAATTCCAAACTTCCAATTTTAATTGGCTTTAACAAATTGCAATACATCCTATTCTTCCTCCACAGTCGTTTTCATATCCTTTACTACATGTAATTTCTTTACTAATTCTTTATACTCTTCATCCGAAAACTCTCTTTTTACACTGTTATCCCACTTTGAAAATATATTCTTTATATCTCCTAATACTTCCTCACCCTTGTCTGTTACTCTCAGCTGAAAAGCTCTACTATCATCAGGATTTTGGATTTTTTCTATATATCCACCTTTCTCTAACCTAGATATAGTTCTTGTCGTATAAGCTTTATCAACTTCAAATTCTGTCGAAACATCATTCAAGGAACAATTTCTATTTTTATTGATATAAATTAAATAGAAGTACAGACCATTTGTGAGTTTATATGGTTTTAAGCATTTTTCACAATAAAGTTTAAAATTTTTTTGTAAATTACAGATAATATATGATAAACTTTCATACTGTAAATTTTTAAAATCCATCTTAAATTTCCCCTCTATAATTTTAATATATTTGACTATATCAACTATATTATATTAAACAATTAATATAGTCAAGAATATTTTACTTTCTAAATATATATTTTATCAATTCTTTATAAAACATTATAGAAAATAATCATGATTAAGTCAGAAATTGGAATTTTTAATATGCACTATACATAAATATATTTTATATAAAAGTTTATATTTTCAAACAAATAAATTTACGAAAATTGTCTAAATTCAGTAAAAACATGATAATATATACATAAGCAATATAAATCTATAAAAGGGAGTGTTACATATGATATCTAATAAAATGCAAACTTTAGTTGCAAACAGTTCTGTTATAAGAGCTATGTTTGAAGAAGGAAAGAAACTTTCTGATATTTATGGAGAAGAAAATGTTTTTGATTTTAGTATAGGAAATCCAAGTGTTGAACCTCCAGAGACTATTAAAGCAGTTATAAATGATATTTTGAATGAAGAATCTCCAAATTTAGTTCATGGATATATGAATAACTCAGGATATTAAGATGTAAGAGATGCTATTGCTAATCATATCAATAAAAAAGAAGGATTAGACCTTACAAAAGAAAACTTTATTACTCCAAAAACAAGAGCTTTAATAATAAACACTCCAAATAATCCTACTGGTGTCATCTATTCTGAGGAATTATTAAAAAATCTTGGAAAATTATTGGATTCAAAACAAAAGGAATTTAATATAAACATATACTTAATTTCTGACGAACCATATAGAGAAATAATTTATGATGGTGCTAAAGTTCCTTGTGTACTAAAATACTATAGAAACTCATTTATAGGATACTCTTACAGTAAATCATTATCTCTACCTGGTGAACGTATAGGATATATTGTTGCTAATGGACAAATGGATGATTTTGATGATGTTATGTCTTCTCTAAATGTTGCAAATAGAGTACTTGGATTTGTAAATGCTCCTTCTCTTTTTCAAAGAGTTATTGCAAGAAGTTCAGATGCTGAAGTTGATGTAAACATTTATAAAAAGAATTTTGACCTTCTATATAATAGTTTAATCGATATGAGATATTCTTGTGTTAAACCTAGTGGTACATTCTATTTATTCCCAAAAGCTCCAATTGAAGATGATAAAAAATTCTGCAATGATGCAAAACAATTTAATCTATTATTAGTACCAGATTCTTCTTTTGGTTGTCCAGGTCATTTTAGAGTATCATATTGTGTATCTTTGACAAAGTTAAAAGCTCTCTACCAGCATTTGAAAAATTAGCCAAACTGTATAATTTAAAATAATTAAATCAAGGTAGTTTATTATTTTATGTACTATATTTCACATGCCATATTATTCCAATACACTTGAATATTGTAATCTATAGTACTAATATAAGTTACAAGGAGGTGTTTGACTTGAAAAAAGGTTATGTTTATATAATACTGACTACATTATTTTTTAGTTCAATGGAAATTAGTCTAAAAACTGTCACTAATGACTTTAATCCCTTACAAATAACTTTATCAAGATTTTTTGTTGGCGGTTTAGTCTTACTACCTTTTGCTATAAAAAGATTAAGATCTCTTAGTCTTTCTATTACAAAATCAGACTTAAAATACTTTGCATTTCTAGGTTTTATGTGTGTAGTAGTAAGTATGTCATTGTACCAACTGGCTGTTCTAAACACAAAAGCATCTGTAGTTGCTGTTTTGTTTAGTTGTAATCCAGTCTTTGTAATGCTTCTAGCTTACTTAATTTTGAAGGAAAAAATATATAGGCACAATGTAATTTCACTTATATTAGAAGTACTTGGAATTATAGTTATAATAAATCCATTGCATACAAAATTAACTTTTAGTGGAATATTCTTAACATTATCTTCTGCCATTATTTTTTCAATGTATACTGTATTTGGTAAAAGAAAAACTTTAAAATTTGGCGGAATAGTTGTAACTTGCTTTAGTTTTATATTTGGTAGTTTAGAAATGTTGATATTGGTTTTGCTTACTAAAATTAATTTTATCGCAGATATATTAAATAAAAATAAACTTCATGTATTTGCAAATATCCCTATTTTTAGTGGCTATACCTTACACAATATGCCCATTATGATTTATGTATTCGTATTTGTTACAGGTGTTGGTTATGCACTTTACTTCATGGCAATGGAAGCTACATCTACTAGTCTTACATCTTTAGTATTCTTCTTTAAACCAGTAATATCTCCAATACTAGCATTATTAATACTTAAAGAAATTATTCCTATTAATATGGTTATAGGAATTTTATTGATAGTAGTTGGCTCAATAATTTCTATTATACCTACAATAATTACTCAAGCGCATAATAGGCACATTGAATCCTTATATAAGGAATCATAATTGATACACTACCTTGGTTATACGTAAGATTAAATTTATTAGTTTTACATGCAATATAAAAAAAGGTTGTCTCAAAATGAACTTTTTAGTTCATGAAGCACTCTTTTTTGTATGAAATCAAATATATTTTCATCATTTCAACAATGAAAAAGAAGCTTATCTCTATTTTGAGACAGCTTCTTAATTTATTTTTAATTTATTAAATTTTCTATTTAGCTAAGTTTTGTAAAAAGCTATAAGTTTGTGGACAAGCTGCTTTTAATTTACTATTTGTATCTTGATTTAAATAGTAATATGCAAATGCTTCTGCAAAGAATTCTTCTGGATATACGCCTAAGTAATTTACATTACCTAAAGAACGTCCTTCTTTAGCAAATATTTGTTTAAATTGTGCTGATTTAGAAATGTCATTTAATGCTATATGGTCTATTGCATGTGCTGTTTCATGTAATTCTAAGTTTATTGCATCATGACCTTTACCTTTGTTACTAAATCCTATTCTAAGAGCTACTGTACTTCCACCTAAACCAGGAACATCATCCCAAGTTTTTCCAGTACCTTCCCAACCCTTAGGAACTACACCTTTTAAATAAGCGTATTCTTTTTCATCTGTTAACTTTCCACTTAATAATTTTATTTTTAAGTTATCTTGTTTTAATGCATTTAAATACTTTCCATCTATATTAGCTAGTCTATTTACCATAGCGTTAGCTTCATTTTTATTGTAATTTCCAGTTGGAAGAACCACTATTTGACTAAGTGTTTCTTTATTTTGTTGTATAGTAGTACTGTCTGGATGTGCACTTACTGGAACTGAACTTATTAAGAACATTGATATTATAGCGATTAATAATTTTTTACTTGGTTTCATATTATTCCCTCCTTTGAGTTAGGCCGGGAGTAATAAATTTCAAAATAAAAAAGATACCCAAGAGTATCTTTGTATATACAAAAAGAAATTTTTACTCTTTTCGGCAACTGGCTGGCATGGTTTACTAAACTTTAGCCCCTATAGCTTTGCGTGACTAGGTTTCCCTAGTTTTGCCTCATTTAATTTTATATTTATATTATAACCCATATCTTTTTAGTTGTCTATAGGCTTTTGGATTTTTTTCTAATAAGTTATTATTTTTTTACATAATACTCCAAAAAAAAATATCTTCTAACAATATTTTTACCATAAAATATTGTTTTAGAAGATATTTTTTAATATTACTTATATTTTTTATAATGTTAGGGTCTAATTTGTATTTTTATTTCGTCTTAATATAATAAGTCCCACAATAGCTCCTAGAACTAAAAGTATTTCTCCAATAATGATAGTATTGTCACCTGTCTTTGGTGGTACTGGTGGATTTATTACAGTATCATCTTTAACTTTATCATTCTTTTCTTCTGATACTGATGGTTTTACTACCTCTGGTATTGGAACAATTTGTTTAACGGGCTTTTCTATTACATCTTCTGATGGTGGTATTGGTGGATTCACGACCTCTGGTATTGGTGGATTTACCACATCTTCTAATGGTGGTACTGGTGGATTTATTACTACAGTTTCATCTGTATCAGATGAACTTGATGGTTTCCTTGGTTTATCTATGCTTGGTGGTGCTGGCTTCTCTTCCTCTGGTATCTGTTCTGTATTTTTATTATCTGTTGGTTTCTCTTCTTCTGGAGTTTGTTCTGGTTTTTTATTATCTGTTACTTTTTCATCTCCAGTTGATGAATTAGTTGAACCACTCTGAATATGACTATTTTCTTCTAATTCAGAAGCATAAGATACAGTTGGATATATTGTAGATACCACCATACTTAGAATTATAATTAAACTGATTAATAATGCCTTTTTATTTCTTTTCTTCATATAGATTTCTCCCCTCTAGACTATCTATAATTTGTAATCTTCCATTAATATCATATATAAATTAATTTTTATAAAAAATTATACAAAAAAAGCCATGAAAATAAATAAATTTATATTCATAGCCGGTTGCACCACTGACTCAGTATATCCATAAGGTGCCCAATAATAGAATATACTTCAACATCTCTATAATATTTCATAAAAAACAATTAAAATTGTTATATTCATATTAAATACAATTATATACTTCTATTATATTATGACTCTATATTATTGTCTATGTTTTTTACATTTTTTCCCTTATTTTACTCTTAATGACTCATTAAATAAAATCCTTATCTACAACAATGACACAATTATATTCAGGGTTTATCTCCTTAACTAACTTTGTTATATCTTCTTTTAAATCTTCTTCTGACATACCTTTTGAAAATTCAGAAGGATTTACTACTATATCAAATACTAAATTCTTCTTACTTCCCTTTCCAACTATTCTAAAGTCATGCATAGATTTTACGAGACTATTTTTCTTAAGTATTTCTTCAAGTTCTTTTTTTGCTGACATAACTTCTTCATCTTCAAGGCATATTGGGTCCATATGGATTACTAAATATATATCTAACTTTTCAGATATTTCTCTCTCTGCAGTATCTATAATCTCATGGATTTCCATTATATCTATATTAGATGGAATTTCTGCATGTATAGATGCGATACATCTCCCAACCCCATAGTTATGAATGATTAAATCATGTGTACCCATTATATATTTATAAGATAACAATAGTTCTATAATAGATTTTACCATTTCTTCATCTGGTGCTTCTCCTAGAAGAGGATTTATAGTATCTTTTACAAGAGAAAAACCAGCATAAAGTATTAGTAGTGATACTACAATACCTACGTATCCATCTATAGGTAAACTAGTAAATCTCGCTAAAACAAATGATATAACTACACAACTTGATGTAAACACATCTCCTAAAGCATCTAATGATACTGCCTTTAATGCTGAGGAATTAATTTTATTTCCTATAAATTTATTAAAACGACTTAACCATATTTTAACCATTATAGATGAAATCAAAAGTATAAGTGGTACTACTTCAAATTTTATAGGAACTGGATTTGTTATTCTTTCTATAGATGATTTTACAAACTGAAGTCCAACCAGCATCACCATAAATGCTACTATTAATGCTGATAAATATTCTATTCTACCATGTCCAAAAGGATGCTCTTTGTCAGCTGGTTTACTTGCTAACTTAAATCCTATCATAGTTATTGCTGAAGATGCCATATCAGAAAGATTATTAAATGCATCTGCCATTATAGCTATACTAGATGTTAATATGCCTATAAAAAATTTTAATATAAATAAACCTAAATTAGATATTATACCTACTATACCTGCTACATAACCATACTTGTTTCTAACACTTGCACTTTGGACATTTTCACTATCTTTAATAAATGTTTTAACTAGGAATTTTGAAAACACGAAACTACCTCCTCGTTTCATATTTTATGCACAATTTTAAATTATTATATCACTATTTATGATAACACAATTTAAATATAAAATTCCTAAAATTTACTCTATCTTAGTAAAATTTTATTAAAAATTCATCTTTTACTTATTCATTGTTAAACATTCACTTTTATAAATTTTCTTACTTTTATCAGCAGGTACTTTAGCTGATGCTTTAGTAGCTACTAAGGCAGATACAATCATTATTAATACCCCTATTAATTTTACAAAAGAGAATGCTTCTCCTAATATAAACCATCCTATTAAAACAGATATTACTAACTCTATAGAACTCACAACTCCCGCAACTGAAAGTTCTATACCCAGTTCTATTCCACCAACATAACATATATATGCAAGTGCTGCTGGAAAAACTCCTATTCCTATAATTAATATTAAAGTACTAATATCAGTTACATGAGATATTATTAACCATGGTTTTGCTATTGGTGCTATAAATATTGAACCAAATAATAACCCATAAATTATTATTATAAGACCAAAACATTCTTTTAGTGCACCTTTATTTACTATCGATATGCATGAATATGTTAATGATGCCAACAAGCCTAATAATAATCCAAATACATTTACTCCTGCAAATTCAAATTTTCCACCTAAAACTGCAACTATAGCACCTATAAAACACAATAGTATTGATAATCTTTTCATCTTATTGATATTTTCTTTATATATAATATTTGAAAATAATGCTACAAATAGAGGTGAAGTATAAAGTAGTATTGCAGCTATAGATATTCCTACACTACTTATAGAGTTAAAGTAACAAATATTAAAAATTGTCTGATATATTATTCCACTTAATATTGAAAGCCCTATCACCTTTTTACTTGTTTTAAAAACTTTTAGTTTTTTTAATACACTGTATATAGCTATTACCAGAAACCCTATAAAAGCTCTTGTGAAAGTAACTTGTTCTACTGTAAACCCTCTTGCTATTAGATTACTTGAAAATAATCCTGTTGTTGCAAATAATGCTCCAGCACAACCAATTAAAATATATCCTTTTTTCACGAAAATTCCCCCTTAAATTATCTCTATTTATCTTATTATTAATATAAGCAATTATAATGCCAACATTAAAAATTCTATAATTATTATTTCCCATCTTAAAGTGAGATTATGAATATAAAATAAGCTTAATTAATAAATAAAATTTGCTTATTCTTCTAAAAAACAATATAATTCATTCATAATCGAATTGTATCATAATTCATACAATTCATTTTTAAATTAGATTGTAGCTCATATAATTCACTTTTGAATCAAATTATTTATTTTCCATAAATTTTAATTCAGTTTTAATTTGAATTATACTTTTATATAAATTTTTAATTATTTTTAGGAGGTCAAAATGAAATATCCAAAAGACTTTTTCGAAAAGATTTTAAAATTTTCACATGATGAGATATCAGTTTGTGATAAGAATGGAATAACATTATATTGTAATAAATCATTTGAAAACAACTATGGGTTAACAAGAGATGAAGTTTTAGGTAAAAGTGTTATGTATATACAAGAAAAGGGTTGTTTATTTCAGACTCCAGTAACAGAAGTAATAAGAACAAAAAAGGGTAGTATCATTAGAACAACAATCTAAAACTGGCATAAAATTGATAATTACTGCAACTCCTTTATTTGATGAAAATGGAGATATCGAATACATAATAGAAAATTGTAGGGATATAACAGAATTAAACAATATAAAAGACAAATTAGAATCTTCAAAAAAACTATAGAAATGTATAAAAATGAAGTTGAAATGTACCATAGAAGTGCAATATATATATTTGATGATATTGTTTTTAAAAGTGAATCTATGAAATCTATTTTTAAAACAGTTGACCAGATATCAAATTCAAACGTGAATATATTGATTTTAGGCGAATCTGGGACTGAAAAAACTTCTTTGGCTAGATATATTCACTCTAAAAGTGATAGGAAAGATGGTCCTTTTATAACTATAAATTGTACTACCATATCCCCTTCACTATTGGAATCAGAGCTTTTTGGTTATACAAAAGGTGCTTTTACAGGGGCTAATAGTAAAGGTAAAATAATTTTTTATTTTCATTAAATAAAAAGTTACTAAATGTTAGGAACAAAAATTGGTTCAGCGACTATTTTCAGTTCTATACTTGACAGAGATAATACTGTACAAATTGTTATTGACAAAGATGTAGTCAATGAAGAATGGTATGGATGTAGTGATGGTACTACTACTAGTTACATGAAAATTAAAACAAATCAAATCATTCACGATTTCTTACCTTTTGTAAACCATACACCATCTATAATTGAATTGTAATATTATAATACAACATTAAAGAAATAAAATATATAGTCTTAAAATAAAGACCAAAAAACTTGTATAAAACACAAACCGCAAAGTCACAATATATATGCTACTTTGCGGTTTCATAAAAATTAATTTTTACCACTAAAATTCATATTTCTACTATTTTTTATCGTTCTAAGAATTAGTTTTACAAACTCATTTGACAATAGAATAGTAGATGCAAATAATATTATTTTTATCCACATATCAAAGTTTAAAGAAACAGAATTGAAGAAACTCTGGAATACTTGTGTAAATATTATTTGAATTACACCTGTAACAATTATTATTTGTAATGCCAACTTATTTTTAAAGAAATTTGGTATTGTACTATTCAAACCAAATTCCCTGCAATTTAATGCATTAAAAAGGGCACTGAATGCAAATAAAGAAAATATAACAGTACCTTGCTCTTCTGGTGTAGCTCCCAATATATTAAAAGCTGATTGCATAAATACAATTGTAATTATAAGAATAGCATTTATAATAATATTTACAAACATAGACCTAGCTATTATTCCAGAATGTCTATTTATTGGTTTTCTTTTCAATACATAATCTCTAACAGGTTCTAATCCTAATGCTAGAGCTGGAGGACCATCCATTATTATGTTTACCCATAATAATTGGATTGTAGTAAATGGCATATCCTTACCAGTAAGTTGAGATATTATGGCAATTATAAATGCTACTATATTTACAGTAAGCTGAAACTGTATAAATCTTTGAAAATTCTCATATATGCCTCTTCCCCATTTTATTCCCTCTACGATTGTACTGAAGCTATCATCAGTCAATATTATATCTGCTGCATTTTTAGATACTTCTGTACCTGAAATACCCATTGCAATTCCAACATCTGCTTGACTAAGAGCTGGAGCATCATTTATACCATCACCTGTTACAGCTACAACTTCACCACTTTTTTGAAGTGCAGAGACTATTCTCATCTTTGTATCTGGTTTACTTCTTGCAACAATAGATATTCCTTTGATTTCTTCTCTCAATTCTTCATCTGTCAGTACATCTATATAAGTTGCTTCAACTGCCTTTTTCCCATCATTCAATAGTCCTAATTCATTCCCAATAGCTGTTGCTGTATTGATATTATCTCCTGTAAGCATTTTTACATCTACACCTGCATTAAATGCTTTATCAATAGACTCTTTAACCCCTTCTCTTAATGGGTCTACTATTCCCACGAATCCACTAAAAACTAAATTATCTTCCTTCATGTAACCTCTTGGATTCCCTATTAAATTCAATTCACCTTCTGAAGTTATTGCAACTTCTGTTCTAGACTTACTCATCTTTTTATAAGCAAATCCTAATGTTCTCATAGATTTAATTTGTAATTTTTTAATCTCATCCAAAATACTTTTTTCTATTTTTGGAGTTATTGGAACAATATTTTTTCCTTGTTGTACATAAGAACATTTTTTTAATAATACTTCTGGTGCACCTTTTGAGAGTAATATATCTGAATCATCTTGGCGAATTAATGTTGACATTTTCTTTTCTTCTGAGCTAAATGGTATTTGTGATATCAAATAAGTCTGTTTTCTCATTTCATTATAGTTCTTATCATTGTGATATAAAAGTAATGCACACTCTGTTGCACTTCCTATATATTTAAATGAATTTTCTTCCTTTTCTATGTCTGCAGTTGAATTTACTATACAGTTTTGCTCAAAATAGCTATTACTTTGATACTCTCCACCACTTATATACTTACCATCAACATATGCTACTTCTACCATCATTTTATTTTGTGTTAAAGTTCCTGTTTTGTCAGAACATATTACAGAAACAGAACCTATAGTTTCACAAGCTTCTTTCTTTGTTACTAGGGCATTTATCTTTGCCATCTTCTGCATTGTTATAGCTAAAGTAATATTTATCATAGTTGGCAAACCTTCTGGAACAGTTGCCACTATTAAAGCAATACAAACCATATACGCATTTTTAGCAGGCTCTAATGATTGTAAAAAAGATACTATACTGCTTGTATCTAAGATTAACATACCTTTTTTCTGCATTTGTATAATCATGAACATACACAATAAAGTAGCTATCACCCCTGATATTCCTGCTATTTTAGCACCTAATTTACCCAATTTAATTTGAAGAGGAGTTTGTTGGTCTTCATTTGATAAATTCTGTGCTATTTTACCCATCTCTGTCTTATCACCAGTATGAGTAACAACCATTATACCTCTACCATATGCTACAAGAGTTCCTCCAAATACCATATTAACTTGCTTTGCAGGTATTGTATCCTGTTCAATTATTTCTGTCTTAGAATAAACAACTTCCATATCCAATACAGCATCAGCATTCTTAGCTACATCATCTGACTCCCCTGTTAACATATCTTCTCTAAGTTTCAAATTTATAGACTGTATAAGCCTTCCATCTGCTGGTATCATATCTCCCGTTTCTATATATATAATATCTCCTGGTACTAAATCATTTTTTGATATTTTAATTATCTTTCCATTTCTAAGTACTTTTACTTCTATATTTTCTGTTAGTTTTGATAGGGCATTAGCTGCTTTTTTAGATTTTCCTTCAGTTATTATACCTATAGAAATTCCAATGAAAATAGCTCCTAAAATCCCTAATGCATCATGTAATTCCCCTACAAAAGAACTTATTACTGCTGCTCCGATAAGAATTAATATCATAGGTTCTGTCAGACTTTCTCCCAACTCGTCCCAAAATGTTCGTCCTTCTTTTATAGTAAATTCATTTAATCCATATCTAAGCTTCCTTTCTTCTACCTCATTATCATCAAGTCCAAATTCTGGATTTGTTTTTAAGTATTTTAATACTTCTTTGGTAGGTTTATTATAATACCTCATAACTTTATCCCCCTTGTTAATTATCTATAAAGAATTATATGCTTATGATAACTTGTATATTACTTTTCAAAAAAAATAAGGCGTTGATTAATCAACACCTTATACTGGTTATATATTATTAGGTTTTATGTTATAGGCTTTATAAGTTGTAGGCTATATATAAAAATCAATATACTTAATCTTCAAAATACCCTTCTGGATATAATGGAAACTTAGATATAAGTTCTTGAGCTTCTACTTTACATTCATCTAATACTTCTTTATTATCAATATTTTCTGCTACCTTATTCATTATTCCTGCTATCTGTACAACTTCTTTTTCTTTAAGACCCCTTTGAGATATTGATGTAAGACCTATACGAACACCACTAGTTACAAATGGTGACTGTGGGTCATCAGGAATAACATTTTTATTAACTGTTATCCCCACATATTCAAGAGCTTTTTCAAATTGTTTCCCTGTAAGATTCTTACTTCTTAAATCAACCATTACTATATGGTTATCAGTTCCTCCACTTACAATACTGAATCCATGTGAAATAAGTTCAGATGCTAGAGTTTGAGCATTTACTACAACTTGCTCCATTATCTTTTTAAATTTATCTGTACTCAAATATAATAGTGAAAAGGCTTTTGCTGCAACTGTATTAAGATGTATAGAACCTAATGTTCCTGGGAAAACACCTTTATCAAGTTTCTTTGCATGTTCTGCTTTACAAAGTACAATACCACTTCTTGGACCACAGAAAGTTTTTGTTGTAGATGAAGAAACAAAATCTGCATAAGGTACAGGACTAGGTATTACTTTTGCTGCAACTAATCCTGCAACATGGGCCATATCTACCATAAAGTAAGCTCCTACTTCCTTTGCAACTTTTGATATTCTTTCATAGTCTATTAGTCTTGGATATGAACTTGCTCCTGCAATTATAAGTTTTGGTCTGCATTCTTTTGCCTTTGCTTCAAGAGCATCATAATCTATACGTCCAGTGTTTGGGTCTACTCCATAAAATTCATATTTATAAATATCATGTAAAAAATTAACTGTACTACCATGTGTTAAATGTCCACCTTGGTCAAGACGCATACTTAAAACAGTATCATTTGGTTTTAATATTGATGAATACACACAATAGTTAGCTGTAGAACCTGAATATGGCTGTACATTTACATGTTCTGCTCCAAATACTTCTTTTGCACGTTTAATTGCTAGAGTTTCAAGTTTATCTGCTTCTTCAGAACCTGCTTGAAAACGAGCCCCTGGATAACCTTCTTCGGTTTTATTTGTAAATACACATCCACTTAATTCAAGTACTTCTGTTGGTGCTGTACTTTCAGAAGCTATCATTTCAATATTATGCTCTTGTCTAACCAACTCCCCAGCCACAATGTTATATAACTCTGGGTCTGAAATTTTTGTTGTTTTTAACATAATAACACCTCTTTTTATTTTAATTTTTTTATAAATTTAATTAATTTTATTTATATTCTACTACATTATTTTAATTAAATATATTATCATATCTTGCAATTTATTTAACTATTTTGACTTTTTATAATTTATGTTATATGAAAAAATTGCCTTAACTATGAAATTAATAAGTGGCTCTATTCCTGACCTTGTGTTGATTTCTCTCTACATGTAATTGCTTTATATACCATACAAACTAAAATTAAAAGTCCCATATAACCTGTATATGGATATAAAATATTTACTAGTTTACCAAATGGTAAAAATCCACCTATACAAGCCAAAATAGCTATTACTGTTGTTACAAGTTTAAATTTAGGGTGTTCATCTTCAACTATTCTATTAGTCACAGACCATAAAAGTGGAACAGCTGTTGTATAAATACCTAATATAAGTGCAACTGAGAAACATACACCTATAATAGGAGCTATATTATCCGCTAAATAAAGTGATGGTATTTCTTTCATGTACAAGTTTCCTATATCTGAAATCATAGCCAAATACATAACTATACCAGCAGTCATAAATACAACTCCACCTAATAAACCTCCCCAGAAAGCATCCTTTTTACTTTCAATAGAAGCTCCCATTCCTGTTAAAAAGACAATCATTACAATAATATTTAATGTATTATATATTACACCTGAAATGATTGGACTTTCTGATGCTTTTGTAACTTCAATATTTTTCATAGCTTCTCCAACCATAGATAAACCATCAAAATGCTTAAATAAGCTTATTAATCCAACAGCAATTGTAAATACTGCTATCACTGGTCCAATACGACCAAGTATACTTACTAATTTTTCTAGACCCATAGACACTGTAATCAAGGTAGCAACAGCCATCAACACTCTTCCCAAATAAGGATTTATACCATAATATTCAGTTAAAGTTGAACCTGCACCTGAAATCATTACTATAAGAATTCCAAATAAAAATATTGGACTAAACCATTCGTAAAATTTTCCTAAAATCTTTCCACAATAGAAAGTATAAATTTTTGTTGGTTCTTTAAGTTTTAATTCTCTACCTCTAGTTATAACTTCAGCACCAAGAAATGAAAATAACACCATTGATATTAACGCCCCAATCAGCCCCATATACCCTTGTGAGGCAAAAAATTGGAGTATTTCTTGACCAGTAGCAAATCCAGAACCAATTGCTGTCGCTAAATAAGCACCCGCAATACAGATAATATTTTTCACATTGACTTTGTCTGACATATTAAATTACCTCCATTATAAAGTTACCTTCTTTAACAAGTATAAATTCAAAGTAAATTAAATGAAAATTCTGTCTTTTTAGAATAGTATTTGACCTACTTTTTTTATTTTTATATCTTTTTTTTTATTTATATATATTTTTTTATATAAATAGGTACAGCTTTTATAAGGTTTAATATTATTAAATATATTTAAAGCGCTTTAATTTTTATTATAATTAAAGTATACTTACTCAGACATATTCAAACAATTATCTATATTGACTTTTTATTTATCATTTTCGATTTTTATTATTCAATTTATAAACTTTTGGAGTCACTCCTTTTTCTATCTTAAAGTTTTTATAGAAGTTATTCAGACTATTATATCCAACTATTTCTGCAATCTCATTTATACTTTTTGTAGTATTTTCAAGTAAATCAATAGATTTTTCTATTCTTATATGATTTAGATATGATATAAAAGTCGTATTCAAATTACTTTTAAAAATTCTAGATATATTAGATGGATTGGTCAAAAATAATCTAGCACAATCATTTAACTTTAAGTCATTGCTATAATTTAGATTTATATATTCCAGTATCTCATTTAATAAATCATTATTGGTATATTGATATCCAATAATTTTTTCTACAGACTTAGTAAATTCTTTCATGTCTAATGGTTTAAGGAGTATATCTTTTACATTTAATCTCAAAGCTTTTTGAGCATATTCAAAATAGTCAAAAGCAGTTATTACTACAAAATTTATTTTTTTAGATAGGTGAGATGTTTTTTCTATTACTTCTAACCCATTGTATATTGGCATTTGAATATCTATAAAAACTATGTCTGGCTCTAAACCAATTATTTTATCTACTGCTTCATCACCAGATGTTGCTTTACCAACAATTTTTATTGGCATATCTTTCATTTCTATAAAGTGTGTTATTATTTTTAAAACAGCTTCTTCATCATCTATTATTAGTGCTCTTCTCATGAGAATTCCTCCCTTTTAGCTTAATAATATAAAAAAGCAAGATATATAAAACAACATAAAAACATCTAATATATTTCTTAATATATATAAAATTTATTAATTTTATATAAGTTCTATACATACTCCTTATAATTTTCAATAAGAATTTTAATCATTATGTAAGTCCCCTCATTATCACTTGACTTTATATCCATATCAAAATTATTTCCATAAGCAGATGTAAATTTTGCATATATTAGAGACAAACCATGACCATTATTACTACGAATACCTGCCTTTATTTTGTCTATACTATTTTCTTCTAAGATAGTTCCATTATTATGAATTTCTATAATAGCATACTGGGAATCTACTCTTGCAATTATTTCTATTCGCTTTTTTGAATCAATATCTCTAAACCCATGTGTAAATGCATTCTCTACAATAGGTTGCATAAAGTTAAAAGGTACAGAAAGGTTATATAGCTTCCTTGGAATAAGGTACTTTACTTTAAGTTCATCTCCATAACGCAATTTCTGTAAATTCAAATAATTTTTAATATATAATATTTCAGATTCTAATTCTACAAATCGTAAATCAGACCTCATTGTATATCTAAACATTTTTGATAAATCTATTATTGCACTATACAAATCATAACTACCATCATCAAGTGCTATGCTTGCCATTGAATTTAGAGTATTAAATAAAAAATGATGATTTATTCTTAAGTTAGTAACCATATCTTGAGCTACCTTTAAATTCATTTCAAGTTGTTCTCCATAGTGATACGTTCTTGCAATAGTGTTCTTTTTTTCCTGCAAATCCTTTCTTATATCATTAAATGAACAAAAATTTATTATATTTTTAGATATTTGTTTCAAAAGACGTTTTATACTTCTAGCAGCGCCTTCTGGTATATCATATAAATTACTATGTGTTGTATCTAAATTTAAATCAGATAATAATATATATCCCCCTCTTATAACACCTATACTATTATTTTTGTATAATATAGGTATATTATATATGGTTATCCCATACTTACATACAAATTGGTTGCTACTTTTTTGATTCATACAATCACAATTTTGAGTAAATTTCATAGGATTACATTTTTCAAAACAAAATAGTGGAAAATAAGGATTTTTTAAAACTATATTCCATGAATCATCATATATAATCAATGGAATTCTAAATGGGTCTATAAATTGACCACGAATTGATTCTACAGCCACATACAAATTTAAAGTACTTTCGCTATAATTTATTAAAGTCTTCTTCAAATAACTATTAGGATTAATATCTATAACTTCACTCTCTCCTACATCATCTACATTATTGGAAACAATAAGCTCTCTTATCGCTCTATCACCTGTATTTATAGTTTCATGTGTGCTACCGGATTCTATATAAAAAATCATACCTTGGTAAAATGGCTTCCAGACTCCATTTATAATATATAAACCCTCACCTTCTAAAATATATATCATCTGTTCTTGACCATAATGAACATGATTAAAATGTTTTTTACCTGGCATAGTTACTGCAATGTATATATTCATAGCTTGTTTTGGGTCGTTTTCATCATAAGTATGTTTCCATTCAATATATCCCCATTCAGTATTTTGAATTTTCATAAGAGATTCCTTTCTACCTGTAAATTATTTATGTTCATATTTTAAGAAATTAGTAAATAAAAATGTGTACACACTCTTTCATATGATAGCTTATATATCAATATTCATTAGTTTGTACACACTTTTATATTAATTATTATTTTTTAATTACTTCTAATTATTATATCATTTAAAAATACATAGTCTGACTCTTATTTAATAATATAAACTCCCATATACGGTCTTAAAACTTCAGGAACAATTACAGACCCATCTTCTTGTTGATAATTTTCTAATATAGCTGCAACACTTCTTCCAATAGCTAACCCAGAGCCATTTAATGTATGTGCATATTCAGCTTTAGAATCTTTATCTCTTTTAAATCTTATTCCTGCTCTTCTAGCTTGGAAATCTTCACAATTTGAACAAGATGAAATTTCAACATATCTATTGTAACTTGGCATCCAGACCTCTACATCATATTTAAAAGAAGCTGTGAATCCTAAATCTCCTGTACATATCTTTACTACTCTATATGGTAGGTTCAACAATTGTAGCATAGTCTCAGCGTTGTTAGTAAGCTTTTCTAACTCATTGTAAGATTCTTCTGGTGCTACTATTTTGACCATTTCTACTTTATTAAATTGATGCTGTCTTACCAACCCCCTTGTATCTCTTCCAGCAGAACCAGCCTCTGACCTAAAACATGGAGTATAAGCTGTATAATTTATTGGTAATTGTTCAAATTTAAGTATTTCATTAGCATGTATATTAGTCAAAGGAACTTCTGATGTTGGAATCATAAAATAATCCAATCCTTCTATTTTAAACATATCTTCTTCAAATTTAGGTAACTGTCCTGTACCTAAAAAACTATTTCTATTTGCCATAAATGGTGGAATAACTTCTGTATATCCATTTACCGTTGTGTTTGTATCCAAGTAAAAATTTAATAATGCTCTCTCTAACCTAGCACCTAGTCCTTTATAAAGAGTGAATCTTGAACCAGTTATTTTACTAGCTGTTTCAAAGTCAAGTATACCTAACTCAGTCCCAATTTCCCAATGAGCCTTAGATTTAAAGTCAAAAGTAGTCGTCTTTCCCCAAGTTCTTACCTCAACATTATCTTCATCAGTTTCACCTTGTGGAACTTCTGGATGTGGTACGTTTGGTATTCTCATTAATAGGTATTCCATTTTATCTTCTACTTCTTTAAGGTTTTGGTCTATTACTTTAATTTTGTCAGATAGCGCTTTTAGTTTAATCTTTTCATTTTCTATATCTTTACCCTCTTTTATAAGATTTGGTATATTTTTAGACGCTGTATTTAATTCATTTTTCATGACTTCAACTTCTTGGAGAATCTTTCTTCTTTCATCATCTAACTTAACTACTTCATCAAGATTAAAGGCTTTTTCACCTCTTCTTTCCATTGCTTTTTTTATACAATCTAAATTTTCTCTTATTCTTTTTATATCAAGCATTTTTTCCTCCTCAGTATTTAAGATTGGATGTTATCTCTTAATCTCAAATAACTTAGATAATATACTTTATGCTTGAGGTTAAGAAACCTTTTTTGTTTTATCCGAACCTATTATTTTTATTTTATTTATATTTTACTCACTTTTTTATCTATTGTCAAATTATATTTAATTAAATTAATAAAATTTAATTTTAAGAGAATATTTCTAGATTTAACCTCATTATAATTATATCGATTTTGCTAATCAATTATCTATTTTGACTTTTTCTTTATCAATCTTGTATAGTTATTAACTTTCATATGAACTTTTTTATATATAATATAGTCCTATATATCTCTTATTTGGATAGGATTATTTTAATGAATGATTCAAGTATAGGTATGAAATTAAATTTTTTAGAACTGTTTATAAGAAATACTCAAAGAAAAATAGTAATTTTCCTAGATGCACAATATATTTTATATGAAATGTTATGAGGTAATCTATTTAATGAATTTAAATTTGCTATTATAAATTTAGCTTCAAAATCTACTGCAAAGTAATATACATAGTCGTTTTATAAACTAATAACTGAAAATACTAATTACTTAATTATTTAATATAATACATAGATAACTTTAATAAATTGACAGTTCTTTAAAAAGGTAGAACCAATAAAATTATACTGATAAATCTTCAATAAAATAATTAAAATTTAATAAAAAATATAATTATTGATTTAACTGTAATCTTATTTAATTCTACCTAATTTATTATCTAAAACTATTTTTTTATAGATGATAAAATATCTAACTTACATCTATTTTAAAGAATACAATACTTCCCCTTCTCTTATAGTCTGCAATACTTTAATATCTTTTATTTTCATAGGGTCGATTGTAATTGGATTTTCATCTAATATTATCAAATTAGCTAGTTTACCTTCTTTAATTGAGCCTTTTTTATCTTCTTCAAAATATTGATATGCTGCATTTATAGTAACACCCTTTAAGGCATCTAATGGGCTTATCTTTTCATTTTCGCCTATTTGTATACCTTTTTTTGTAATTCTATTGACAGCACACCATACTGTTTCCAGCATGTTAGGCGCTATTACTGGTGTATCTTGATGAAGAGTGTAAATTACCCCTTTTTCTATAGTCGTTTTAAGTGGACTAATCTTAAATGCTCTATCTTCTCCAAGGTTTTTGATATGAATGTCACCCCAATAGTATGTGTGAGCTACAAAGTATGAAGGTATCATATTTATTCTCTTCATATCATCAACTTGGTCTTCTCTGACTGTTTGAGCGTGTATCATAACTGGTCTTATATCATTTTTATTATTTTCTTCCTTTGAATTTAAAACTTTCTCAAATGCATCTATCAACTGGTCTGCTGCTGCATCTCCATTACAATGAGTTAAAAGTTGCATCTTTTCTTTTAGTGAAATATCTATAAACTTTTCTACTTCTTCATCTTTATATATAGGATACCCACAATAACTATCATCTGAATTTTCATATGGTCTAGTTAACCATGCTGTCTTTCCTTGTGGAGAACCATCTAAAAATATCTTATATCCACCTATTTTAAATCTATTTATATATTTCTTTATAAAATCTCTATTCTCATCTGCCACAGACTTACTTTTTTTCAAATTTACATATCCTACAACATCCATTTTTAATTTATTTTGATTTGCCATTGTTTTTAGAAGGTTAAATTGATTTTCTTCCATTAAACCTTCTTGAGCTGTTGTAATTCCGTAACTTAAATATATGTCTTGTGCTTTTTCAATTGAATTAAAAATCTCATCTGGTGATGGTTGTTTTATTTTAGATGACACATTAAAAAATGCATTTTCCTCTAAATATCCGTTTGGCTCTTTACTTCCTTCTACTCTACCTATATGCCCACCTTCTGGGTCCTGTGTTTCATGAGTAACACCAAGTTGCTTTAATCCCAAGGTATTTGCAACTCCCATATGACCAGAGGCATGTGAAATTAGTATTGGATTCTCTGAAGATGCACTGTCGAGTACATCCTTATCTGGATGTTTATTTTCTTCTAAGAAATTATTGTCATATGAAAATCCAATTATCCAGTCACCCTTTTTTATATTGTTTGACTTTTTGAAATTCTGTATTTTTTTTACTATGTCTTTAAAACTAGTTGCATCTTCTAAAGGAATTAGTTTTAGTGTAGTAGCAAAAGCTATCAAGTGACTATGTGAATCTATAAAAGATGGCATCAATGTCTTGCCTTTCAAATCTATAAGTTCTGTATCTTTATTCTTCAAAGAAAATACTTCTTCTTTTGTTCCTATCTTTTTTATTATTTTATCTTTTATAAGAATAGCATCTCCACATATTGAATCTTCCATTGTGATGATATTTCCATTATAATAAATTTTTTCTTTCATAAAATTCTCCTTAAGTTGTCTAATTTAATAAATTTTTTTATTATTTTCTACTTAATTATATTATCTTCCTTATAAATTTTTTCTTTATACTTTAAACATATAAAAGTTTTATTTTTAATTATTGTTTGCTAAGAAATAAATACTATTCATTGTAAATAAGACAACTTAATGAACTTTATACTAATCGAAAAAATATTATAAGTTATTAAATTCAAATATCTAAACTCAATCATATTTGTACAATTGTAATTTTTTAAATCATGATGTATCATTTTAAATATACAGTTATTCACAATACAAATATCTTATTTCTCAAAAAACATCTGATGTAGTCTATTCAATGCAACAAATTTAAATATTTTTTAGGAGGTCTTTTTATGAATAAGGAAAATAAAAATGTGAGAATTGCCGTTGTTCAGGCATCACCAGTCATTATGGATTTAGAAAAAACTGTTGAAAAAGCATTAGGATTAATTAAAGAAGCTGGTAGAAAAGGGGCAAATATTGTCGTTTTCCCAGAAGCATTCATACCTGCATATCCAAGAGGTCTTTCATTTGGATTCGTTGTTGGAAGTAGAACAATGGAAGGTAGAGAAGATTGGAAAAGATACTATGATAATTCTGTACCAGTTCCTAGTGCTACAACAGATTTACTAGGAAAAGCAGCACAAGAAGCGGGAGTATATCTATCAATGGGTATAACAGAAAGAGATGGCAATGATATAAATTGTACTCTTTATTGCACAAATCTATTTTTCTCTCCAGAAGGTAAGCTTATTGGTAAACATAGAAAACTTAAACCTACAGGAACAGAAAGATGTATTTGGGGAGAAGGAGACGGAAGTACTCTTACAGTAGTTGATACTCCATATGGAAAAATGGGTTCGTTGATTTGCTGGGAAAACTATATGCCATTAGCTAGGACAGCTCTTTATGCTAAAGGGGTAAAGCTTTATATAGCTCCTACTGCAGATTCAAGAGAAGAATGGCAGGCAACTATGAAACATATTGCTTTAGAAGGAAGATGTTTCGTTATTGGATGCAATCAATATGTTGAAAAAAACATGTATCCAACTGACCTTAATTACTATAAGGAGCTAGATGCAGAACCAGAGATTATGTGTCCAGGAGGAAGTTGTATAGTTGACCCTTTTGGAAAATATGTGGCAGGTCCTATTTTCAATAAAGAAGAAATGTTAATAGCAGATTTAGACCTAGAAAAAATAGTACTTAGTAGACTAGATTTTGATTCAGAAGGTCACTATTCAAGACCAGATGTATTTGAATTAATTGTTCACGAATAATTTTTTTATACAAAAAATGGAGATGTCTCAAAATGAACTTATTAGTTTATGAGGCACTCTTTTTTGTATGAACCAAATATATTTTCATCATTTCAAGAATGAAAAAAAGGCTTATATCTCTATTTTGATACAGCCCCATTTTTGCCTAATAATCTAAATTTCTAGTTGTAAATTTAATCAACTATATTTTTTCTAAATCAACTACTGTTCTTCCTACATGCTTTCCTGCCATTATTAAATCTATACTGTTATTTAAATCCTCTAATGATACTACGCTTACCATATCATCTAAATCGTCCAATTTCCATTCATTTGATAATAAATCCCATATTTTTAATCTTAAGTTCATTGGGCATTCTACAGAATCTATACCATATAAAGTAATTCCCTTTAAGATAAATGGATATACTGAACTTGTAAAATCAACTCCTCCTGCATTACCACAAGTTGTCACTGCTCCACAATAATTAGTTGTCTTTATTGCTGTTGACAGAGTATTTCCCCCTACTGTATCTATTACTCCAGCCCATCTTGGCCTAAGTAGAGGTCTACCTGAATTATCATCCACTTCTGACCTATGTATAACATCTTTAACTCCTAAGTTTAGTAATACTTCTTTTTGTTCTTCGAGTTTTCCTGTTGAAACTACAACTGAATAACCTAATTTAATCAATATTTTAGTTGCAATTACAGCAACTCCTCCAGTACCACCAGTAACTAATACATCTCCCATATCCTTGTCTACAGAATTTATAAATTTGTACACAGATAAAGCTGCTGTAAATCCTGCTGTACCATAATCCATTGCTTCTTTTAGTGAAAGATTTTTTGGAAGTCTAACTACCCAACTAGAAGGAACTCTTATATATTCTGAAAAACCACCAGAAGTATTCATTCCCAAGTCATAACCTGTTACTAAAACTTCTTCTCCAATTTTAAAATCATCACAACTACTAGCTTCTACTATACCAGATGCATCAATTCCTGGTGTGTGAGGATACTTTCTAGTAACACCCTTATTACCGTTTGCAGAAAGTGCATCTTTATAATTTAGAGAAGAGTATTTTACTTTTATTAAAACTTCGCCTTCTGGTAATGTGTCTATTTCTCTTTCAACTACATTTCTTCTAAAACTTCCTTCTTCTTCTGTAATATATAGTGATTTAAATTTTTTATTCATAAATTTCCTCCCAATACATTTAGTTTTATGTTAAACTAATTATAGTTTATAAATAGTTTTATGTCAAACTAATTTAAATAGATTAAAGATTGGAGAATAATTTATGGAAGATAAATATATTATATATTTCATAAGTAAAACAAAGGCTAATATGGTTAAATTCATTGAAAATAAACTTAGTAAAAATGGTTTAGATGAATTGATACCTACTCATGGAAATATTTTAACTGCACTTTATGAAAATAATGGAATACTTACAATGAAAGAAATTGCAACTAAAATAGGAAAGGATAAATCCACTGTTACAGTGTTGGTTAACAAGCTCATAAATCTAGGGTATATAGAAAGACAAAAATGTACCAATGACAAACGTATCACGTATATAAAACTTACAAAAAAGGCCTTACTTATAGAAGATACATTTAATAGTATCTCAACACAAGTTAAAGAGACAGCATATCATAATATTACAGAAAATGAGAAACAAGAATTTCTTAGAATTTTAAAAAAAATCAATGACAATTTTAAAAATGCTGACTAAATTGAGCATAATTATATCTCCTATTGGAATAATAAATAAAAAGAATCAAATATTGTAAAAATTTATTATGATAGAGAGGTAGAATATGAATTTAAAAGATAGTAAAACTAAAGAAAATTTATTAAGAGCTTTTGCAGGTGAGAGTCAAGCTAGAAATAGATATAATATTTCTGCGTCTGTAGCAAAAAAAGAAGGATTATATATAATAGAATCTTTATTCAATTACACTGCTGACCAAGAAAAATCACATGCAAAACAATTCTTTACTAAACTAAAAGAATTTGCTGGTGAAAATATAAGTATATCTGGGGCATATCCTGTAGATTTATATGATAAAACATCACAACATCTTAAAGCTGCACAACATAATGAACTTCAAGAATGGGATGATGTATATAAAAACTTTGGAAAGACAGCACGTGAAGAAGGATTTGAAGCTATAGCTAAGTTATTTGAAAATATAGCTGAAATAGAAAAAGTTCATGGTGATAGATTTGGTAGATATGCTACTGATTTAGAAGAAGGTACTTTATTCAGAAGAAATGAAGATATACAATGGATATGTACACATTGTGGGCATATACATGTAGGTAAAGAAGCTCCAAAAGCTTGTCCTGTATGTCTTCATCCACAAGGATATTTCTTAGATTTTAAAAACTCATTATTTGAATAAATTAAAGTAATCATTGTATTTAAACAATTTATTATATTTATATTAAATATTTTTATAAATACAGTATTATCTTAATAACCGTAAAATGAACCATAAAAATTACTATAAATATAAAATATATTTTGGATATAATTTATAGTAATTCATTATGGTTCATTTTATTATTCCTCAATACCTATAACTTATCTAAATCTATCTTTAACTTTTATATATTTATCTAAAATCTCATCTTTAACCCTAATAATATAAATAAAGTGTATTTTAAGTACTTCATCGTAACAAATTTATATAATATAGTCCATTACGATAACCTTATACTTATATCATTTATTTCTTTCATTAAATCAATCTCAATAATCTTAACTACATCTCTTTCAAACTTTACTTTTTTATAATCTAGACATCCTACTACAAATGGAACTCCAAACTTTCTAAACAAATAGATTTTTCCATTTTCATTATATATTGATGTAAAGTTTTCTTCGATTATATTCACTATCAATTTTAACTCTTCAAAAGTTATTGTAGATTTAACTAAAAATTTCTCTATTATACTCAATATAAGTAGTTCTTTTTTACCTATACTCTGCTCTTTATTATATAAGTTTTGAAATATTTCTTTTGTATAGTTACATATAACCTCTTTACTAAGAATAAAATCAATATCAAATTCTTTATTAATATCTTTTTTCATAAACATATTTGCAATATCATCAAGAGAAGTCTCTTCTTTCATAGACAATATTAGTTCTATTCTTTCTAGTATTTTATCTCTTGGAAAGAAAGTCTCTTGACCTGTAAAGGCTGATTTTTTTATAAACCATTCTTCTGGTATTATGTTTTTTCTTTTCCATCTATATAATTGCCCATAAGATATATTGGTTTTGCTCAATAAATCTTTCTTAGATATTAATTCTTCCATAACTCTTCTAGCCCACCTTTATACTGTTTTTTACAGTAGAATTATCTCCTGTACATCTAAGAAACCCAGATATCTCAACCTTTGATGCCAGTATATTTCCTTCTACTTTGATTAAACCATATGTAGAAAATTCATTACATTCTGTTGCCCCAATCACTTTTGCTGAACCAGAAGACTGAACCTCCCATGACTAAAGTCACAGGGTTCCTGCTTCATAGAATTTTGCATACTAAAATATGTCTTACTAATTCTCCACAGGCTATCCCCGTAGTTCCTACGGTTCTTACATAAGTTATTTATTTTGAATTGTTATTAGTCTTAATCCTTCTTTTAATATATTTATACTTGCATTTATATCTCTATCGTGAGTTTC
>NZ_JAGWCV010000046.1:0-27897 GCF_020657735.1 Clostridioides sp. ZZV15-6383
GCTAGTAACAAAGCACTAATATTAGTGCTTTGTTACTAGCAACCTTTATTTTGATTATACATTTAAATTGAAAATAGAATGATTGAATAAGTTGACATATTATTTTACATTGACAGTGATTAGAACTTCTTGAGATGTATTTAAATCATTTTTGTCACTTAGTATAACTTTTACTACCGCTTGACCTGTTTTATTACCTTTAACTATCATATCTTCACATGAAAGTACACTCTTATCACTTACAGACGCAACAAAATCTAAATCTTTTGGAAGGTTATCAGTAACTTCCCAATATTTATAATAACTATCAATTTTCTTTGTAATTATTTTTCTCAAATCAATACTTTCACCTTTTGCTATATCAACATTATGATATTTAGATTCCAGTTTATATTGATTATCTTTTGTATCAATAAAATTTAAATCGCAATTTACATCTACACCATTATTAGAAAGAGAATTTACTACATTATCATCAATCAAATAATTATTGGCAAGATTGATTGAATCCATATCTTTTAGACCTAAAGCTTCTTTAGGAACTTCTTTTATATTATTGTTCCAAAAAATAAAATTATCTATATTTTCAAGATATGATATACCTTTTAAATTTGAAATGCTTTCACCAGTTGCATAAAACTCTCCATCTAGAGCCTTTATATTACTTATAGTCATCTCATCTGGGTTTATATATCGTTTTACAACTGCTCTTAGATTTGCGTCAGGAAAAATATCTTTAAGTTGATTTTCACTTAAAACCTTATCATTTGAATTTATTGGACTTAAAGCTGCCACAGAAATAATAAATGGTATCAAATTAGCTAAATTCATAGTACCCTCCCACATAAATTTTTTTTATTATAGTAATTTAATTTCTATGAGAGGGTTCTGTTTCCTTGTTATATATGCCTACTTTCGTACACTTTATTAATATAAATTAAAATAAATTTCTACTATTAAACTTATAAACATATTGCTAGTTACGTTTTTTAGCTTCACATCTAAATATTCGCATACCTTGTGACATAAATTTGTCTTCATACTCTGTTGTAACATTATTTTTATACTCACTATTTCCTAAATCAAGAGAAATATTCTTCAATAGCCAATTATTTGCAGCAATTTCGTTTAAACTAAACTCGAATAATTTTTCATTATCTGTTTTAAAGTGAATTTCGCCATCATCTTCCAAAACCCTATTGTACATTTCTAAAAATCCAGAATGAGTGAGTCTTCTTTTACTCCATCTATTTTTAGGCCATGGGTCACAGAAATTTATATAAATTCTAGATAATTCTTTAGCTTCAAAGTAATCTAAAATATGGCTTACATCTGTCCATAAAAAAAGTATATTATTCAAATTAGAAGTATCAGCTTTTTCAACAGCCTTTAAAAGAACTTCTTCCTTAAGTTCCATAGCAATATAATTTATCTCACGGTTCTGTTTGGCCAAAGTTGTTATAAACTGACCTTTTCCAGTACCAAATTCAACGTGTATTGGATTATCATTTCCAAACTTTAAATTCCACTTACCTTTTAATTTGTCTATATCATCTCTTAAAACATATTTTGTATAACTTAAAAGCTTTTCATCTGCACCTTTTTTTCGTCTTCTTCTCACAATAATTCTCCTCACATATAAAAAATTAGTAAAATACATTTTTTATTATACATTATCTCCCCAAAAAATAAAAAGAACTCTCTTAAAATAGAAATTTATTTCTATAAAGAGAGCTCTTAACTTACTAAAAAGTTAATCTTAGTGGCACCCTGAACAACCAGAGCATCCTCCTCCACCTTGATCTTTCATATTTTCAGGAATAACTCTAAATCCAAATCCTGTATCTTCTATTATTATATCTCCATACTGACTATATTCATCAGAGCTCATTACAAATTGTAATTCTCCAACTTCATAAGTTAAGTCATCTTCTTTTTTTTCATCTAAAGCTAATCCAAAAGAAGGACCTCCACAACCAACACCTGCAAAGTATACTCTTATATTATTAGGTTTATCTTGATTGTCTTTTAAGATACTTTTTAAAGTATCAATAGCTGTTTCTGGTAAAGTAATTTTCATTAAATCATTCCCTTTCAAATATTTTATTAAAACAATATTTATTATATACCCATATAAGGTACATAATCAATTAGTTTTTACATATTTTACTAAAACTTCTACCAAATAATGCTTAAAGTTTTAAAATATTTTATTATGATATTTTACTATCTTAAGTAAATACCCTATAGTACACTTAGTAAACAAATAAAATTTTTACTAACAAATATAATAATTTTATTTGTTATTTTAATATTATAACACATTTGATAATGTCCAATTCATATATGCAAAATTTATATACTTGAAAATATCTAAGAAATTATTCAATAAAAAAATACTATTTTTTTAAAATTATTATTTATACACACAACAAGCAAAGCACAACGGTACACACCCTTGTGCTTTGCTTGCAATTATTGGACAAGGTTGTCATCTATAACAATGCAAAATGGCTACTTTCCATAATTGATTTCATCTGACATAAGCAAAAAGGGTGTCCTGCTGGGTCAATCATAACTCTCCAATCATCAGAAAACTGCTCATCTGCAATTGTTGCTCCACAATGAATTGCGTATTGGACTGCTTCTTCCAAATTATTAACAGCGAAATCCATATGAGCCATTTGCTGTTGAGCTTCAGGCTTTTCTGGCCACACAGGCGGTTTATACTCAGGATTTCTTTGAAATGTTATACCAGGATACGCTCCCTGATTTGTTCCTGGAGCACCAACGCATGCATATTCTTCATTGTAAAATGGTATTTCCCACTTGAGTAACGTCGCATAAAATTTTGCTAATTCATGTGGATCTTTACAATCCATCGTAAATGAGTACATTTTGATTTTCAGTTCATCATGCATAATGTAACTACCTCCAAATATGAATTTCTTCGTCTTTTCATTTTTGCGCTAAATTCAAACATTAAGTATGTAATTTATTCCACGTATTTTCTATTATGCGTCAAGTCTTTATTTTTTGCAATAATGTTTAAAAAATTATAACATATAAAAATTTTTACAGGTAAATAACAACATTAGTAAGGATATTAAAACACTATATAAAAATTAACAAATATTAAGAATAATAAAATACTTGAAATTACTTATATCAAGAAAATTTATATAATATAAACTGGTCAGATATGTTATAATATTAAATTGTGACAAGTTCATGGAGGTGTTTATATGAAAAAACAAAAGTCGCCAATTTTACTTGAAATGCTTGGACTATTTTTTGGTTGTATATCAATGAGTATTGGTATAAATATGTTTTTAAAACCACATACAATTGCTCCTGGAGGGCTTAGTGGTCTATCATTAGTATTAAACAAGGTTACAGGACTTCCAGTATCAGCTATCATGTTAATTATAGGTGTACCATTAGTAATACTTGCTTTTAGGATTATGGGTACAAAAAATTCATTAAAAACGTTATTTGGAACAGTTGTGTTTTCAGCTATAGTTCAATTAACAGACCCATTATCAAAGTTAAGATTTACTAATGACTTACTATTATCTTCTATTGCAGGAGGAATCTTAGTTGGTATAGGTTTAGGAATAATGTTTAAGTCAGATGCTTCTACTGGGGGAACAGATTTAATTGCACTCATACTTAGTAAGAAATTCCCAGGTATAAAAGCTACAAAATTTATGTCGTGTCTGGATGGAATGGTGGTTATATCTTCTGGTATAGTAAATCGTAGTTTAGAAACTGCACTTTACTCTGGTATAGCACTTTGTGTATTAATAAAAATAGCAGATATGATAATGGAAGGATTTGACCATTCAAAAGCATTTTTTATTATTTCTGATGAGCCTGAAAGTTTAAGACAGGCTATAACTGAAGAACTTGATAGAGGACTTACTATTCTTGATGGTAAGGGTGGATATACTAGAGAAAATAAAGAAGTTCTATTAGTCGTAGTTTCTAAAAAACAAGAGCTTTATTTAAAGAGATTAGTTAAAAGAACTGACCCTACTGCATTTGTTATTGTTACAGATGTACATGAAGTTCTTGGAGAAGGATTTAAAAATTTAGAGAACTAATAAAAAATTAATACTTTAAAGACATATACTATTTTAGTTAAAATACGATTTATTCAAAGGGAGTGTCTCAAAATGAACTTTTTAGTTCATGAGACACTCTTTTTTATATGAAATCAAATGCATTTTCATTATTTCAACAATGAAAAAAGGCTTATCTCTATTTTAAGACAGCCCCTTTATTGAAATTTGATTTAGAAAACAATCATTACTAAATAATTGGCATAAATATTAAATGATTATATATATTATTTTTTCAATTCATATTGATAACAAGGAATGTTTTTTACAATGTTTCCAGCATGAATTTTTTTGATATATTTTCCTGTGCATTTAAATCCTAATAAATCTAATGATTTTGTAGAATTCTGATTTTCTTCATAGGTTATTGCAATGATTTTATTTAAGTTTAGTTCTCTAAATCCATACTGTATTACTCTCTTGGTTATCTCAGTAGCAAAATCATGTCCCCAATAACTTGGATTTATACATATACCTATTTCTGCTTCTAATGCTTTGGGATTTATATTATTAAACCCCATATTTCCAATAACTTTATTGTCTCTTTTATATACTATAGCAAAGTGACCAATTTTTCCTTTTTTATAAGGATTTAGAAAAAAGGATTTTATAAACTTTCTTGTGTCTTCTAAAGATTTATGCTCATTAAAGGGTAAATGTTTTACTACTATTTTATTCTTATAACAGTCAAAAAAATCTTCAACATCATCTAATGATGCAGGTCTTAGTATACAATTTCTAGTTTCTAAGGTTTTCATTTGAGGATATTCAGAATCAGACATTTCTAATCCCCCTTTATACATTAATCTAAATATATTGTTCATATTTAAAATACGATATTAATTATATAAATGTTCTCAAATTAACCTTATTTTTATCTTTAATAAATTAGTTTATTATGTGAATCTTTCAGACTTGCGAACTTATATCTATTTTTTTATATTAATTTAATTGTGAAATATGTATTCTAAATTACATATTACTGGATATCATACTTAAGAATTCTTTTGTTGCTAAGGACAAGGATATATCCTTTAAATGACAGTAACCTACATTTCTCTTAGGTATCGGCTCTTTTATATCCAATTTAAATAATTTTCCACTTTCTAAATAATCTATGCTGAATTCTTCTATAACACAAGATACACCAAGATTTATATACGCAAATTCTAAAAGTAATTCATGAGAACCCAATTCTATATCTGGGTTTAGTTTTATACCTTTTGATAAAAAATATTCATTTACATAAAGTCTTGAATTTGCTTTATTTTCTAGCATTATTAAAGGCAATGTATTTAGTTCTTCTAGGGATATTTTTTTCCCTTTGTATTCTATGTAATCATTTGCACACACAAATATATCATGTATTTCAATACATTCAACAATATTTAGTGCATCATCTTCTATTGGCATGTTTATAATTGCTATATCTATATTACCATCTTTGAGTAAAGATATAAGTTCTCTACTCGTTCTATTTATTGTAGATACATGTATATGTGGGTACTTCTTATGAAAAATTTCTAAATATTTTAATAAGAAAAAACGTGCAGCTGTATCTCCTACTCCTATTTTTAGAGAACCATATTCTAATTTTTTGAATTTATTTATTCTATCCTCTCCTGATGCTATTAACTTTAATGCAGTAGTTACATGCTCACTTAGAATTTCCCCTTCTGGAGTTAATTTTACACCTTTATTATTTCTATAAAACAGTATAGTATCTAATTGTTCCTCTAATTGTTTTATTGACTGACTTACAGCTGGCTGTGACATAAATAATTCTTTAGCAGCAAGAGAAAAACTCTTATTATTTGCAACTGTGTTAAAAACCTTATACAGTTCAAGTTTTATATTCATATATAATTACTCCTTATGTCAAATATTAGTATTATTTATTTTACTTATAATCATATTTGAATTATAATATACATGGTACTAATATGACAATATTAATTCTTTAGGAGGATTTTAGATAATGGATAGATTAGTTGGAACTGTTTCAAGAGGGGTTAGAGCACCTATTATAAGACAGGGAGATGACTTAGTTAAGATAGTTGTTGATTCTGTTTTAAACGCGTCAAAAAGTGAAAATTTTGAAGTTAGAGATAAAGATGTAATTGCTGTTACAGAAGCTGTTGTAGCTAGAGCACAGGGAAATTATGCTCATGTTGACAATATTGCAAAAGATGTAAAAGCTAAATTTGGAGATGATACTGTTGGTGTTATATTCCCAATCTTAAGTAGAAATCGTTTTGCTATATGTTTAAAAGGAATTGCAAAAGGATGTAGAAAAGTTGTATTAATGTTAAGCTACCCTTCTGATGAAGTTGGAAATCATTTAATAAGTATTGATGAACTTGATGATAAGGGAATAAATCCTTGGTCAGATATTTTAACAGAAGAAAAATATAGAGAACTATTTGGATATAACAAGCATACATTTACTGGTGTAGATTATGTAGACTATTATAAGAATTTAATCAAGGATTGTGGTGCAGAAGTAGAAATAATATTTGCAAATAATCCAAAGACTATTCTTGACTATACAACAAGTATTTTAACTTGTGATATACATACAAGACAAAGAACAAAGAGAATTTTAAGACAAAATGGAGCTAAAAAAGTGTATTCACTTGATGATATAATGACAGCAAGTGTAGATGGTAGTGGGTACAATGACCAATATGGGCTTTTAGGTTCAAACAAAGCTACAGAAGAAACAGTAAAATTATTCCCTATAAATTGTGATGAAGTTGTAAACAAAATCCAAGGTGATATAAAAGAAATCACAGGGAAAAATGTGGAAGTAATGGTTTATGGAGATGGAGCTTTTAAAGACCCCGTAGGTAAAATCTGGGAGTTAGCTGACCCAGTAGTATCTCCTGCTTACACAAAAGGTCTAGAAGGAACTCCAAACGAAGTAAAATTAAAATACTTAGCAGATAATGATTTTGCTGACTTATCTGGTGATGAGTTAAAAGAAGCAATTTCAAAATACATAGTTGAAAAAGATAATAAATCTGATGATTTAACAGGAAACATGGTTTCTCAAGGTACTACTCCAAGAAGATTAACAGACCTTATAGGTTCTTTGGCAGATTTAACATCTGGAAGTGGAGATAAGGGTACTCCTATTATTTACATACAAGGATATTTCGATAACTATACAAAATAGTATACTTTAATGAGATTTAAATTTTTTAGATTGAATGGATTAACCTAAAAATTTATTAAACCCTCGTAATAGATATAACTTGAAAAGTCGTATCTATTATGAGGGTTCTTTAATGTTCACAGATAAGAAATATTATAATCAATCATGTAGTTATTTATATATTCCTTAATTTAATTACACTTAAATTGAAAATATAACGTTGTTCTTATATAATTAAATTATACAACAATAATGTTATATTTTTTAAATATATTTTTACTAGGGGGAATAAAATTGAAAAGGGTTGATGAGAGAAATACTATGTTTGCAAGAGCAAATTATAAAAAAGATAGTACTGCTTATAATGACTATTATAAGAAAAATCCTGACAAAAAAGAAATTGATGATAGTATAAGAAATAGACCAAATTTATGTAGTGAAGGAACCATGATTTACAATGAATTAAATTCTCCAATGGCAAGTAGTGCATTTGATTTTTTATCTGACATCAAATCTTTATGTGAAGGAAAAGTTTCTGATACTAAAGTAGATGTAGACGCAAAATCAATGACAAAAAAAATAAAGGGTCTTGCAAAACAGTATGGGGCTTCTGTAGTTGGTATAACTAAATTAAAAGACTATCATATTTATACAAATAGGGGTAGACATGAAGAAAATTATGGTGAAGAAGTTAATCTAACTCATAAGTACGCCATTGTATTTGGATGTGAGATGGATAAAGAAATGATAAATAGAGCCCCAATGATATGTGAAGTTATAGAAACGTCAAAATGCTATGTGGATGCATCTATTGTTGGCATGATTTTAAGTTATTATATAAGAAACTTGGGATATGATGCTAGAAATCATATGGATGCTAATTATTTAGTAATGCCTGTTTTTATAGCTCGCGATGCTGGCTTGGGGGATATAGGAAGAAATGCTATACTTACAAATAAAGATTATGGCTCTAGACTTCGATTAGGAGTTGTTACTACAGATATTCCTCTTTTAGAAGATGAATATATTGATTTTGGACTAGAAGATTTTTGTAAAGTCTGTAAAAAATGTTCTTTTAACTGTCCTTCTCATTCACTTTCTAATGATATTAAAATTGGCGATGATGGAAAATATAATTGGGTAATTGAACATGAGACATGCTATATTAAATGGAGATATTTAGGTACAGATTGTGGTATGTGCATATCTGCATGCCCATTTAGCCAAAATCTTGAAACTATAAAAAATACTACTTCTTTTAAGGGCAATAATGAGCTTATCCAAAAAGCTTTAGATGAATATACTTCAAAATTTGGTAAAAGAATATTCATACCTGGAAACCCGTCTTGGCTGAAATAATTTTATTTAATAAAGAATCTGTCCTATGATAATAAATTCTAGGACAGATTCTTTATTAAATATGTGAATTGTTAAATTTTTTCTTACTTATAACAATTCAGCAATATTTTTAATTGACATCATAAAATATCAAACTAAAAGGAATAACTGTATGGAAAAAATATTAGTGGTGGAAGACGATTCTATATTAAACAAAACTCTATCATATAACCTAATTGAAGATGGTAGTCACTTCAAAATTTACAGCTACATCTGCATTAAAGTCTATTATTGAATGTGAATTTGATTTAATTATTTTAGGTATTAATTTGCCAGACAAAAGCGGATTTGAATTATGTAAGGAAATCAAGGAAAATTGCGATATACCAATAATTTTTTGACTGCTAATGATATGGAATGTGATATGATTAAAGGCTACGAATTTGGAGCTTTAGATTATATAACAAAACCATTTAATATCAATGTATTCAAACAGAAAATAAAAGCTTTTTTAAATCATCTTACGACAAAAACAAAACAAGATTGCTACAGTGATGGATATCTTGAAATCAACTTCTCTGAGTTTTCTGCAAAC
Source organism: Clostridioides sp. ZZV15-6383 (assembly GCF_020657735.1). Lineage (NCBI taxonomy): Bacteria > Bacillati > Bacillota > Clostridia > Peptostreptococcales > Peptostreptococcaceae > Clostridioides > Clostridioides sp. ZZV15-6383. The sequence goes on from NZ_JAGWCV010000046.1 coordinate 9,215, forward strand.
ATAAATTCACTCCACCTTTCAATAACTCTTATAAATTTCCAACTTCATAATTGTTTATAAATTATCAATGTCAGTTAAAACTAGTATATAACATGCAAATTATATAAACAATAAATTAAATTGTTTATATCTTGAAGCAAGCAAAAGCGCCAATTCTCCACCCTTTGATGTTCCATGTACAAATATTTCTTTAGTGTTAGTAATTTCATTTTCACTAATCCACTTAAACACTTTTTCAAAATATTCTAATGGAACTTCTTCTAAAGTTTTATAAGTACCTTCTATAGGTTCAACCGAATCTAAATCTACTTCTCCTTTTTCACTTGAATAAAATACTCCATACGATGAAAACTCTTCTCCTTTGCACCATGGAAATTCCATTTTCAGACTTACTTTAAGCTTAGTATTTGGAGTTAAATCTGAAACCATAACCTTAAGTCTTTCATCTACAAATGATTCTACATTGTATACACTTATTTTCATAATTAATTTCTCCTTATAATTATTTGTACTTTATATATAAAACAATTTTATCCAATACAATATAAATAAATCATCAAATTAAGACATCATATTGACTTTTTTATTATAACAACGCATTTTATATTTGTCAATATATTGTCTTTTATATTTTTAAATTACGTTTAAGATGCTCTATTTATTTAAAGTTATCCAAAATAAAAAACCACTCATTTTAAGAATGGTTTTTAACATATACTATTTTATTAATAAGGATATTTTTTTATTTAGACTTATATAATAGAATATCTTTTATTTAATATTTATGCATTTGCAAAAGTATATATAGCATTAACTCTTGCTACATATAAATTCTCATCACTGCATCCAATATATTTAGCATATTTTTCTATCTTTTCTTTTGCATTTTCAACATCAATTTCATCGTTCTCCATTAGCTCATTTATATAAATATCCATTAGTGAGGCTTTATAATCTTTTATATCATAACCCAAAAATTCAGTTAGTCTTTCAATTTCCTTACTAAAATCTCCATCTTCTTTTACTAAAAATTCGTATACATCTTCTCTATATGGATTTAAAGTTATTATTTGTTTTACAACTTTACATTCATCAGCTTTCCCAATAAAACCATCTTTATAATTATTAAATAAGGCATTAGATTTTTTTATAGATTCTTCATCAATATAAGAATGTACCTCAGTTATTCGATTTTCTATAAGTGCATCCACGACAGCATAGTGAATTTTAAAACAATCATTGTATAAATAATTGCTCATTTTTTTTACCGTTGATTCTATTTCTAAAAAACTAGCATTACCATTTTTTTTGTTTTTATTTGGTATAATAAAAGTTTTATTCAAGTTATTAAAAAGTCGCTTAAAATCTAAATATTTTTCACAATAAACACTTTTAAAGGTATCGATATCTATAGTTATAATTCCAAAACTCACTATAGTCTCAATTCCTTTCTTAAAAGATTCCTCTATATATTTTTCTCCTAAACTTAAACCTCTATCTGATATTTGCTTTAGATTTTGAAAATTATTCAAACAATCTCTCTCAAAGTTCTTAGAAATTTCTAAAGCATATAATTTAAAGATTTTCCTTATCTTATTATAATTATTTTTTGTATCATCAAATCTGATAATAGCTCCATTTACATCAAAGGTAATCATTGAGTTTTAACCTCCCCATTAGTTTCATCAATAAAATAAATTTAATATAAACTTTATAATCATAATATTAAACTTATTTATACTATAATTATTAATTTGATGATAAAAGCTATTTTCCTTCTAAATAAAAAATTTGTCTAATGTTTTTAAAAAAATTAGACAAATCTTAGATTATTATTATTTAAATTGCTCCAAACACTCCAAATAATATTGGTATAAATATAGCTGGCAACAAATTTGCTACTTTTATATTTGTGAGTTTAAGTACATTTAAACCAAGACCTATAATCAATAAACTTCCAGCGGCTGTCATTTCTGTAACTACAGGGTCACTTAAGAATCCATTTAAAAATGATGCTCCCATACATATGATACCTTCATACAAAAATACAGATATTGCAGAAAACATTACACCTATACCTAAAGAAGCAGTAAATATAATTGAAGCTATGCCATCTATGACAGATTTTACAAATAAAGTATCATGACTCCCTGTAAGACCGCTTTCTAGTGAGCCAACTACTGCCATAGCTCCTATACAGAATAATAAACTAGATGATATAAAACCTTCTGCGATAGAATCTTTTTTATTTCCTTTAGAAAATTTACTTTGTAAAAAAGCACCTAATTTATTTACCCATTTGTCAATATCTATTAATTCTCCTATCAAAGCACCTACAGCTATAGATATTATTGTTACTAATGTATTTTTTCCTTCCAATGCTCCTGATATACCAATATACAATACACATAAGGCAATTCCATTCATTATAGTATCACTTACTCTTTGAGGCAAGCCACCTTTAATTATAAGACCTACTATACATCCACCTGCAATTGCTAAACTATTTGCTATTACTCCAAACATTTTTTCTCCCCTCGATTAGCTAATTAAAATTTACTCCAATTATAAAAATTTAAATATCTATGCTTTGTAGTGGATATTTTAAATATTCCAAAAATTCTTCAAAACCTTTTCTAGATATATTTACAGTTTTGGTATTTATGTTAGGATGAAAATTTAAGTAATCTTCTTTAATTACATCCTTGTCTATGTAAAGCTCAACTTTTCTTTCTGTATCACTTATCAATGAAAAAGGATTTACACTTCCAGGAAGAAGTTTAAGTACATTGTATAATCTTTCAGGTGAAGCAAATGATAATTTAGAACTTCCTATTTTATCTTTAAGCGAGTTTAAATCAACCTGTTTTTCTCCTTTAACCACAATAAGATAATATTTATTTCCTTTAGCATTTCTCAAAAATAAATTTTTACAGTGACATCCTTTTGCTATTCCATCTAAAATTACTAACTGATCTGCTGTATATACGGCTTCATGTTCTATTACATCATATTCAATATTTAATTTATCCAAAACATTGTATATTTTAGTTTCATTCATTCTCACTTCATTTTCATCTTGTTCTTTAATAATTTTATTTTTCAAACCACTCATGTTATTCTTTTCTCCTTAATCTTATACCTCTATATTATGAGATATTATTCTACTATAGCTATAGCTCTTACTGGAGCTCCATCAGCATCATTATACTTAAATGGTGCTGCTATAAATAGGAATTTTTCTGGAACATTTTCTAAATTAGTAAGATTTTCTATGATTATTTTACCTTTCTCAAATAAAATATGATGTACTTCAAAAACTGATGTGTCATATCTATCCACTGATAACATGTCTATTCCTATACCTTTTATATTAGTATCAGCTATATAATTTGCAGCTTCTTCTGTTAATGTAGGATAGCCTACATAGTACTGCTTTTTATCCCAAAACTTTGACCAACCAGATTTAAATATTATAAAATCACTACTTTTTATTTCATCTTCATATTTTTTTAGATATTCTAATTCTATATTCTTATTTCCCCTTTCAAGTTCCAATACATAAGCTTTCCCAACAAAATTTTCTATATCTAATTTATCTAGGGTCTCACCTTTGGTATACATATGCCTTGGTGAATCCATATGAGTTCCATTGTGAGAAAATACACTAATTAGTGTTTCTTGATAACCATTTTCTTCAATAATAGCTACTTTCTTGATATCTGGTCTATTAGGCTCTGCGTATACAGGCATGTCATTATGAGTCACATGAGTTAAATCAAAAACCTTCATCTTTATATACCCCCTATGTTTTTATTTTCTATTATATACCTAAATTCATTTTATTTCTATCAGATTTTATTCCATTATATACCATACTAATATATATTTTTTATAAACTTCAAGGGGTTTACAGAAAAATCTTGAAAAGAATTGTCAGTAAATACAACATCTTCGCCTAAAAAACGTTTGTATCTGCCCTCTTCTTTCTTTAAAGTAATTCTCTGTTTTTTTGAATGATTGTTAAAGACCATTATCTTAAGTGGAGATTTTTTTCTATTAGTCTGAACTCTTTTTAACATATACTTTATGTGCATATCAGCTTCTGGAAATGAATATCCACAGAATATTAAAAGGTTCGTATCTCTTAAAGTTTTTTCTGTTTCATTCCAAACATTGCTTAAAAATATGTTGGACATATTCTTAAAATATGTTGGTGGCACTATAATAGGTTCTGTTAATTCACCACACTCTAAACATTTTGTCTCTGAACTATTTTCAATAAGTTTCATGACACCGCCTTCATGTGGTGTAAGAGTTACACTATTACAAATAGGGCAATAAAGCCAATTTAATGACCCATGTATCTTATATAATTTTATTAAAGGTTCTTTTGGTTTTCTCCAATTTAACTCTTCTTTAAAATTTGTAAACTCCACACCATAATCAAGCATAATTGGCAAATCATTCTTATCTCTTAAGCCAGTAACTGTATTGTCTATATGTATATCATAATTTGCACTAATAAAAGTGGTATCAAGAAGCAAATCACTTTCCAAAAGATTTTCAACCAAAAGTTTATGATATTTATTATCTGTTCTAGATGTATTATGAATTGCTTCAGCCATTAATAGTATTAAATATTGTCTTAAAAAACGTATACTATCACTTCTGTTATTTAGATTTTCTAGTCCAAAATTTCTAAATGCTTCTTTTCGTTGTTCTGCTAAATCTAAAAGCCCTAAAACTTCTTCAAAGGTAGGAAAATTTGCATTATCTATATTATCTTTTAGTATATCAATTTTGAACATCTGTTTAAAGAAAATATACAACTCTCTATTCATATTGGTATTATAGTTTGTAGGATTTAGCTTTTTAAAATATTCGCTAAACAGTTCATTTTGAATAGGTAGGTTTTCCGCTGCTGAAGCTCCTGCTCCCAAAAATATTGCTATTTTCATATAGTTCCTCCTAATATAAATATTACTACTATTTTTATATTCATTAAATATTCATATCATTTATTTTATGATACAACAATAAAGCTGTCTCTTACTAGAAAAAATCCTATTACAAGACAGCCTTATATTATATTAAATCTTTAATAATTCATAAATAGAAAGAGCATATATTTGAGCAGCCTTTACAATATCCTCTACTATTAAATATTCATTAGCTTGATGTTCTGTTTCTGGTTTTCCTGGGAAAATAGCTCCAAATGCAACACAATTATCTAAAGCTCTTGCATAAGTTGCTCCTCCAGATGAAAGTGGTGTTCCATCAAGACCAGTCTCTTCTTCATATACTTTTCTAAGTGTTTTAACAAGAAGTGTATCTTCTGGAACATAGATTGAATCCAAGAAATCATACTCTTCATAATTTAAATGGTATTTATCTGTCATTTTCTTTAATTCTTTTACAAAGTCTTCTTTTTTGTATGTTACTGGTATTCTTACATCTATTCCTGCAAATTCTCTTTCATTGTCAATAGTTACTCTACCTATATTTACTGTTAGTTTGCCTGATACATCATCCTTACAATTAGGAATTATATTATTTCCATTAGCATCTTCTCCAATAACTTCTGCTAAAAACTTAATTATATTAGAATCTATTCCTATATTATTAAGGGCTATACAAAGTCTAGCCACTGCATTTATACCAGTATCGCTTGCTGCTGAATGGACGCTTTTTCCCATTATACAGATTTTATTTCCTTCAACAGTATATTCAAAGTTTAATTTATCAAGTTCTTTTTTTAATTTGTCAGAGTATTTTCCAATATAAATTGCCTTTCCTGGAACTGCATTTAGAGCTTTTCCAACTGATAATTCTATATCACTTTTGCTATCACAAGTCAAATGAACTTGTAAAAGACCTTTTTCTGCATTTGTTATTGGGAATCTAGAATCTGGAGTAAATCCATAGTTTGGTATTTCTTCATTATTTTCTTTATATTTATTTATACATCTCCAAAGATTTTCTTCATCAGCACCAAAAATGAATCTTATTCTCTTATTAAAGTCTACATTTAAATCCATAAGAGCTTTTACTGCATAAATTGCTGATATTGTAGGTCCTTTATCATCTTGTGTCCCTCTTCCATACAATTTACCATCTTCTAAAACGGCTTCAAATGGAGGATTATTCCAGCTTTCTAAATCACCTTCTGGAACTACATCAACATGACCAAGTATACCTATCATTTTTTCACCTTGTCCTATTTCTGCATATCCATAATATCCATCTTTATATACAGTCTTAAACCCTAGAGATTTACATAAGTCTAAAATACCTCTTAAAGCTTTATCTACATTTTCACCAAATGGACAATTTTCAGTTGCTTCAGATATAACACTAGGTATTTTTACACTTTCTTGTATTGAAGAAATCATTTCATCTTGTAGAGAATTTACTTTTTCTTTAATTTGCTCTTTCATATTATCACCCTTCAATTTTCATCATAGTATACTAATAAATATTTTGACCTTTTAAAAAAAATATATGCTTATTTTTTCAGTTTTTTTATAAATTCAATTGCTTTTAAAGTACCCATTTTTGAATGGTCAAATGTAAGTCCACCTTGGAAATAAACATTATAAGGAGGTCTTATTGGAGCATCTGCACTTAACTCTATAGAAGAACCTTGTATAAAAGCTCCTGCTGCCATTATGACTTCACTTTCATATCCAGGCATATCCCAAGGAACAGGTTTTACATAAGAATCAACTGGTGCAGCTTCTTGTATACCTTCACAAAAGCTTATTACTTCATCAGCACTATTAAGTCTAATACATTGAATAATATCACTTCTCAAATCATCGTGTTTTGGTAATACATCATAACCTAATTTTTCAAAAGCTCTTGAACAAAAGATAGCTCCCATTACAGCTTGAGATACTATATAAGGTGCTAAGAAGAATCCTTGAAGTACATTTCTAGTAGTCCCAAAAGTAAGACCACATTCTTTTCCTATTCCAGGGGAAGTCATTCTATAAGATATAAGTTCAATTAAATCTTTTTTACCAGCTATATATCCCCCTGTTAATGCAAGTCCACCACCAGGATTTTTTATTAAAGAACCAGCCATAACATCTGCTCCAACATCAGTAGGCTCTTTAGTATCTAAAAACTCGCCATAACAATTATCAACCATTACTATAGCTTCTGGTTTAACAGATTTTATTACATCTATAGCTTCTTTTATGTCACTAATTGAAAGCGATTTTCTCCAAGAATACCCTTTTGACCTTTGTATCATAACAAGTTTGGTTTTATCATTTATTTTATTTTTAATTCCTTCTAAATCTATATTTCCATCTTCTAAAAAATCCACATCATCATATGTAACACCATACTCTTTTAATGAACCTTTTTCTTCTCTTATACCTATAACGCCTTCTAAAGTATCATATGGTCTACCAGTAACAGATAAAATTTCATCTCCTGGTCTGACTATTCCTTGTATACATAAAGTAAGTGCATGTGTCCCATTTACAATTATAGGTCTTACAAGAGCATCTTCTGTATTAAAAACTTTAGAATAAATTTCTTCTATTTTTTCACGACCAATATCATTATATCCATATCCTGTAGTCCAGTTAAAGTGCATGTCACTTAACTTAGATTCTTGCATAGCTTTTAAAACTTTATATTGATTGTATTCTCTTATTTCTTTTATTTCTTCAAACTTATCTTTTATGTCTTCCATTATTTCTTGTGATAGTTTAAAAGTATCATCATCTATTCCATAGTAGTCTTTTAATAATTCCCTTGTCTCATTAAGCATTTTATCACCTGTCTTTTTATTATTTTATCTAAACATGTAAAGGAGACTATTTTACTAAAACAAATAAATCATAGTTTATAAGTTAGTATAAGTCTCCTCTCAATCATCTTAAATTAAATTAGTTATTTATCTGTTGTTATTATTGTTGTTGTTTTGATTTTGATTTGTTAGATTAATATACTTTCCAGGTTGTATAGTCGACACAGCATGTTTATAAATCATATTTTGTTGTCTATTATCACCTTCTATTAATATTATATAGCTATCAAATCCTTTTACAAGCCCTTTAACTTGCACTCCATTGACTAAATATATAGTAACAGGTATCCTTTCTTTCCTTGCATTATTTAAAAACAAATCTTGTAAATTTAAAACTGTATTTTTCATTAGATTTGTACCCTCCCAAGATTAAATTGAACTTCTAAAATATTCCTATCTTATATTCTATATAAGTTATGATAAATTTTCAATATTAAGTTGTATACTTAAAAAATTATATATTATTTTATAGAATCTTTAATATATAAGATTATTTCATTTTTTAATTTGTCTATACTTTCATATTTGTCTAAATCAAACCATTTTGCTGTTTCATATCTTTTAAACCAAGTTATCTGACGCTTTGCATACCTTCTAGAATCTCTTTTTATTATTTCAATAGCTTCTTCGTATGTATATTCTCCATCTAAATACTTTAATATCTCTTTATAACCTATGCCTTGCATTGATATCATATCTTTTTTAAATCCCATACTTAGAAGTTTTTTTACCTCTTCAACTAATCCATTTTTAAGCATAATATCAACTCTCATATTTATTCTTTCATATAAATGTTCTCTGTCTCTATTAAGAACTATTATTATTGGTTGATATTCTTCATTAAATTTTAAATCACTTGAAAAATCATTCATTTTCTTACCGCTTAGACAAACTTCAAGAGCCCTTATGACTCTCTTAGTATTGTTTTTATGAATTCTATTAGCAGCTTTTTCATCAAGTTCTTTTAGCCTGTTGTGCATATAATCTATTCCTTTTTCAGCAAGCTGATTTTGAAGTTCTTCCCTTAATTCATTATTGGCATCAGATTTTGCAAAGTCCATATTATATATTAAAGAATTTAGATAAAGACCTGTACCTCCAGTTACTAAAACACATTTTCCCTTTTCATTTATTTCATATATATATTTTTTTGCTCTTTGTTGAAACTCTGAGACTGAAAATGGATAGTCAGGTTTAACTTCATCTATAAGGTAATGCTTTACTCCTTGCATCTCTTCCTCTGTAACTTTTGCACTTCCAACATCCATATATTTATATATTTGCATAGAATCAGCTGAAATTATCTCTGCATTCATATCTTTTGCTAATTTTATTGATAAATCTGTCTTTCCAACAGCAGTTGGACCTGTAAGTATTATAAGTGGTATATTTTTCATAACATTCCTTTCCATATATTCTAAATGTCCAAATATTTTACATAATTCTTTTAAACATTTTTTCTATTTCCATCTTAGATATTTCAACCATTATAGGTCTCCCATGAGGACATGTAAATGGATTCTCACACTTCTCTAGCTGTTCTAATAGACTTTTTATTTCAATATCATATATTTTATCATTTGCTTTTATAGCAGACCTACATGCCATAGATGCAAACCTCTCTCCTTTCAAATCATAATTGCTTGTAATCTCTTCTATATTATCAATTATTTGAAGTATAAATTTTTCAGTTTCAGGTACTCCAAATATAGTAGGAACACATCTTACCATTATATGAGTATTACCAAAAACTTCTAATTCAAAACCAAATTTCATAAATAGTTCTAAATTATTTTCAATTTGAAGCATATCTACATTTGATACTTCAATCACCACTGGGTCTAAAAGTATTTGCATATTGATATCCTGTCTATAGAACTTTTCCATATATCTTTCATATAATATTCTTTCATGTGCAGCGTGTTGGTCCAATAGATACATAGAATCATTTTTACTCAAAATTATATAAGTATTAAATACAACTCCAATTACAGAATATCCATATAAAGAAAACTTCCGTTTTGAACTACATAAGTACTCTTCTTCACTATCTCTAATACTATTTCCCAAATAATAATTTCCTTCATTCCTAGTTCTATCAACTTGAAATTCTTCTTGTATATTGTCATTTACGCTATCTTCACTCAGATAATTAGTATTTTTCATTTCGTCTTCTATACTTGCATTTAAGACTTCACTTACAGATTGAAATTCATTTATTGGTTTTTCACTTGATAAAGTCACAACTTCGATAACTTCATCCTTACCTTTAGTCATATTGTTATTTTGGGGATTAGATTCTAATAAATTATTATTTCTTAATTCATAGTCTGTACTTTTTTCTCTATTGTTAATAGCGATTCTAGGCTGTGTTTTTTTATCAGTATAAGTAGCATATTTCCCAATAAGATTTGAGTGTATTAATTTAACCTTTAAAAAATCCCTAAGTTCTATATACACTTCTTGTTCTTTTTCAAATTTAATTTCAAGTTTATTGGGATGTATATTTACATCTATACATGATGGGTCTACTTCTATATTTAAGAAGCAAATTGCATGTTTACCTATTGGAATTATAGACTTATAACTTTCTGTTATTGCATCTATGATTATTTTACTTTTTACAAATCTTTTATTTATGTAGATATGTTGTAAATTTTTATTAGAACGGTATATATTGTTATTACCTATATATCCATTCATTTTAAAGTGGTTACATTTAAATTCCACATCTATTATATTTTCCGTTATTTCTTTTCCATATATACTTCTAATAGTGTTTACAAGCTTTCCATCTCCTGGAGTATTTAGCATCTGTTTATTGTTATTTGTATATTTAAATTGGATACTTGGATTACCTATTGCAAGTTTATTTATCAAATCACTTATATTTATAGTTTCTGCATGAGTAGATTTTAAAAATTTCTGTCTTGCTGGTGTATTAAAGAAAATGTCCTTTATAATGATTGTAGTCCCATTAGTAGAGCCTATTGGCTCTTTTGATATTATTTTGCCACCTTCAACGTATATTTTTGTTCCTATTATTTCATCTCTGGTTTTAGTAGTCATTTCTAATTTTGATACAGCTGAAATAGATGCCAATGCTTCTCCTCTAAAACCAAGAGAGTATAAATCATATAAATCATCAATTTTTTTAATTTTACTAGTAGCATGTCTTAAAAACGATTTTTCAACTTCACTTGAAGGTATTCCTATTCCATTATCTGTAATCTTAATTAAACTTTTTCCTCCATCAACTATATCTATAGAAATTTTATTTGCACCTGCATCAATAGAGTTTTCAATGAGTTCTTTCACTACCGAAGAAGGTCTTTCTACAACTTCACCAGCTGCTATCTTGTTTATAGTCAAATCATCTAGGATGTTAATTATATTTTTCATTTTTACACCTCTAAGATTTTATTTCTTTTGCCTTTTTTTGAAGATTATAAAGAGAATTTATAGCATCTAATGGAGTCATATTTAAAATATCTAGATTTAGAATCTCTTCTGATAATATGTCTCTATTTACACTATCAAAAGATATTTGGGTTAATGCTACTTCTTTTACAGAATCCTCTTTAATAGTTTTCTCTTTATCATCTTTTTGCTTCATTAAATCAATTTCATCATTTAATACTTTGAATTTAGAATTTAACTTATCATAATCCTTCTTTATATGCTTATAGTCTTTTACTATAAGTTCGTGTTCTATTTTTAGAGATTCATATTTATTCTTAAAATTACTTTGATTTACTTTAAGTAATTCTTCATCTAAATTACTATTAATTATATTAGTCTTTTCTTTATCTCCATTTATTGCAACACTGTTGTAGACATGATTTTTTTCCAAATCTTTAAGTATATATTTTGCTCTTTCTATAACTTCATCTGGTAATTTAGCTAATTTAGCAACATATATTCCATAACTCTTATCTGCTCCTTGAGGAATTATTTTTCTTAAAAATATTATTCCTTCTCCATCTTCTTTAACTGCTATTGAATAATTTTTAACTTCTTTAAATTCTTCTTCTAAATCAGTAAGTTCATGGTAATGTGTTGCAAATAATGTCTTACATCTAATATTCTTTTGAATATATTCCACTATTGACCATGCTAAACTTATACCATCATAGGTGCTAGTTCCACGCCCTATTTCATCTAATATAACTAAACTTCTCTCTGTTGCATTTTTTAGTATAAGAGACACTTCGTTCATCTCTACCATAAAAGTAGATTGACCTTGAGATAAATCGTCACTAGCCCCAACTCTTGTAAATATTCTATCTAGTATTGGAATATCAGCGTACTCTGCTGGTACAAATGAACCTATATGCGCCATAAGAGCTATTATAGCAGTTTGTCTCATATATGTTGATTTACCAGACATATTAGGACCAGTTATTATGTTAATAATATTTTCTCCACGATTTAAATAGGTATCGTTTGGAACGAAATTTTCCTCACCTACTATATTTTCGACAACTGGATGTCTACCATTTCTTATATCAAGTTTATTATTTTCATTTATCGCTGGTTTTACATAGTTATTTATGTGTGCAACTGTTGCAAGAGATACAAAAACATCTATATTAGCTATAGTTTTAGCTACTTTTTGTATTCTGTCTATGTTTTTGTATATAGTATCTCTTATTCCTACAAATATTTCGTATTCTAAAGATTTAATTTTTTCCTCAGCATGTAATATTTTTTCTTCTATTTCCTTTAGTTCTGGAGTTATATATCTTTCTGCATTACTAAGTGTTTGTTTTCTTATATATGTTTCATCTAACTTTGCCTGTTTAAAATTGGCTTTTGTTATTTCTATATAATATCCAAACACTTTGTTAAATCCTATTTTTAACGATTTAACTCCTGTTTTTTCTCTTTCCCTGTTTTCTATTTCTTTTACGAGAAATGCTCCATTTTTAGAAATATCTCTTAATTCCTTAAGTTCATCACTAAAATCTGATTTAATTATGTTTCCATCTTTTATGGTTATTGTAGGTTCTTCTAGAATAGCTTCATCTATTAAATTGTATATATCGTCCAATTTATCCATTTCTGAAACATACTCTTTTAGTATTTTTGCATTTGATAAATCTATTGTATCTTTTAAATTAGGTAACTTTTCTACAGAATTTTTTAAGTGAATTAACTCTTTTGGTGTTACTCTTTCAAATGCTATCTTTCCACATATTCTTTCTATATCGTATATATTTTTAAGTATATCGTTTAGGTCTTCTCTTAATATAAAATCATCTTTTATTTCTTCTATTACATCCAATCTATTTTCAATTTTAGATTTGTTTATCAAAGGTTCTTCTACATATTTTCTTAGAAGTCTACCTCCCATTGCTGTAGAAGTTTTATCAAGGACATGCAATAATGAACCTTTTTTCTTATTACCTCTTATAGTTTGAGTAAGTTCTAAATTAGTCCTAGTAAACATATCTAAAACCATATATTCTGATGAATTGTATATATTTATATTATTAATGTTAGATGTTATTTGTTTTTGAGTATTGTATATATAATTCAGAAGAATTGATAAGCTTGACTTTATGAGACCTTTGTCATCAAACTTTAGTTTTTGTAGATAAACATCTGGAAAATATTCTCTTAATATGTTTATATCCAAATAGTTATCGCTAAAACTTTCATTTATGTATATATTACTTACAGTAGCTATATCTCTAAGCTTTTCTATAAAGTCTAAATCATTTATAATTATTTCTGTTGGATGGATTTTTGCAATTTCTTCAATTACTTTATCTTCATTTAGACATGTTGCATTAGTTTCTCCTGTACTTATGTCAACATAAGTTAGACCTATGTTAGCACCATCCTTATACAAAGATAACAAATAATTATTCTTTTTATTTTCAAGTAAATTTCCATCTAAAACTGTTCCAGGAGTGATTACTCTTATAACTTCTCTTCTAACAATTCCTTTTGCAGTAGATGGGTCTTCCATTTGTTCACCTATTGCTACTTTATATCCATTTTCAACTAATTTTGATATATATGAATTGGCTGAGTGGAAAGGCACACCACACATAGGAGCACGTTCTTCTAAACCACAAGCTTTTCCTGTTAATGCTATTTCAAGAGCTTTTGAAGCTACTAATGCATCCTCAAAAAACATTTCATAAAAATCTCCCAATCTAAAAAACAGTATACAATCTTTATATCTATTTTTTACTTCAAGGTACTGTTTCATCATAGGAGTTAATTTATTCATATCTATTTGCATTATCAAACCTCCTTCTTTTCTAATTAAATATTATATCATAGTAGGTGATTATTATTAACATAATATATAAAATTTTGACATATAACTAAAAACAATCCAAAATGTATACTCACATTTTGGATTGATAAGTTTAATACTTATTAAATAAAAATATATATAATTTTTACAATAAAGATATTATTTCTTTTTTAAGTTTAATGATATTTTCAAGGTTATTTTCATTTAAATTTCTACTATCTAGAATAAATTCTTTTTTTACTATTGATGGTTTTTTTGAGATAACATAAATTCTGTTTGATAGCATTATAGCTTCATCAATATCATGAGTTATAAGAAGTATCGTTGAATTTACTTTTTTCTTAACATCTAAAAGCCATTTTTGCATAGATGTTTTTGTTAATGAATCGAGTGCTCCAAAAGGTTCATCCAAAAGCATTATGTCATTAGAATTTACAAAAGTTCTCAAGAAATTAGCTCTCTGTCTCATCCCTCCAGAAAGTTCTGATGGATATTTATCTTCATATCCATTTAATCCAAATACCTCAAAATAAGGTTTTACCATTAACCTAGATTTGCTCTTTTTTTCTTTTTTTAAGACTAATGGTAATGAAACATTATCTATTATAGTTTTATATGGCAAGAGCAAGTCTTTTTGGTACATATAGCTGTATTTACCATTTATATCTACTTTTCCACTATTATAATCTGTAAGTTTAGTTATAATATTAAATATAGTACTTTTTCCACATCCACTTGGTCCTAATATAGAAACAAATTCACCTTCATAAACACCAATACTTATATCTTTTAAAACTTCAATATCTTTATATGTTTTTGATACATTTTGTATAGATATTTTTACTTTTTTATTGTGGTAAGAATTCATTTGTGTAAGCATCACTTGCCTTCATATCCTTATCTATTAATTTATATTCTTTTAAGAATGATGTATAGTTATTCCATACACTATCTTTCATTTCTCCCCATCTTGGTGCATCATCTTTATATTTGCTTGCTAAATATTCTTGACTCTTCAATGCTAGTTTTTCATCTACTTCTGGTGCATGCTTTACTAAAATTTTTGCTACATCTTCTGGATTTTTCATTGCATATTCATAACCTTTTGTTGTAGCCTTTAAGAACTTTTTAGCAATCTCTGGATTATCCTTAAGTACAGTTTCATTAGAAATTATAAGTGGTGTATAATAATCTAATCTATCATCCAAATCTTTTACTGGTATAAAGTTTAAATCATATCCAATTAAATTAGCCTTAACTGCATCCCAACCTTCAAATATCCATGCAAAATCTACAGTTTTCATAGCTGCAAAGAAATCATCTTGACCAGTATTGACTATTTTTAACTTATTAAAATCAGCTCCATTTTTCTTCATAACCGCTTTAAAAACAGCTTCTTCTGATGGAGAACCCCAACCACCATAAGTTTTTCCTTCAAAATCCTTAGCTGTAGTTATATTTTTTTCTTTTGGTGATGCAAACCCAGAAGTATTATGTTGTATAACAGCAGCTACAGTTTTTATTGGAAGTGGGTCTTCACTAGTCTTTGCATAAGTAACTTGTTCTTGATAACTTATGCCAAAGTCAGCTTTACCTGTTGCTACTAAAGTCTCAGCTCCACTTTCAGGCGGTTGTACTATTTCAACGTCTAAACCTTCGTCTTTATAATAACCTTTATCAAGTGCTACAAATAATCCAGTATGATTTGTATTTGGCGTCCAATCAAGTACCATAGTTACTTTTTTAGAAGAAGTATCTTTATCATTATTTTTGTCTTTATTATTACTATTTGAAGAACATCCAGTTATTGTTGTCAATGTAAAAACACTTACTAAACCTAATATTCCTAATTTTTTAAAATTCATAATTGCCTCCCTCAAATACATTTAATCTGCTAATCTATGTCTTATAACCATTTTCTTTACAGCCTGTACAATTCCTACAAATATTAAACTAAATATAACTACTAATATAGTAGATGCAAATACTTTGTCAAGTGCATATGCACTTTTTGACCTAAGCATATAGACACCAAGACCTTTCGTTCCGCCTAACCATTCTGCAACAGTTGCTGCCATTACAGCATAAGTTGCAGATATTTTAAGTCCAGAAAAAAATTTATCCATTGACATAGGAAATTTAAGATGAATGAATGTATTAACTTTATTTGAATTCATAGTCTTAAATAAATTTAAATAATCCTTATCAATATTTTCAATACCATCTACAAAACTTATTAATATAGGAAAAAAACAAGTAAGTGTCACCATCAATACTTTTGGCATTGTCCCAAATCCAAACCATATCATAAAAAGTGGAGCTATAATTATTGTAGGTATCATCTGAGTAACCAACATAATAGGATAAACACATTTTTTTATTATTGACACAAAGTCCATCAATACTCCAATTAACAATGATATTATAATTGCAACTATAAAACCAAGTATTGCTTCTCCTATAGTAACCAAAGCATGCATAGATAAATTTTGATAGTCTTTAAAAAACACATTAATTATATCTACTGGTGTGGGTAGTATATACTGAGGAACTTCTAAAACTCCTACCACAGATTGCCAAAGAATAAGTATAAACAAAAATGTTGCTATTGGATATATACTATCTTTGACTTTATCTATGATTTCTAAGCTTTTCATCTATAGTTAAACCCCCAGCTTTTTCATCTACTCTAGCCACTGTTATAACTCTTTCACATCCAAGATTAAAAGGGATTTTATGTACCTTTTTTAATAATTCAAAAACTTCATCAAAATCACCTTCAACAGTAGTGCTCATTGCTCCTATTTCACACTTAAGACCACTCTTTTCAATTTCAGCAATACAAGCATCTACTACTTTATACATCTCTTCTTCACCTTTGTAAGGTCTTAGTGGTATTACTGTTATATCTGCGATTACCATTTAAATCACTCCTTTTAAAAATAATTAATACCTACTAGGTATATTTTGTTTTTTATTTAAAAATCTTACTACTAAAAACATAATATATTTAAATATTTAAATAAAACAAAAGTCTTATCCAAAATAGGATAAGACTTATTTTTATCTTCACTGGTCTCCCTACACTGGCATTATCCAAACAGGTTCAAAGGGTCGAGATAAAATCTCCTCTCAGCATATTAGCTCCCCGAAATATATTATATCTTTTCTACTTGATTATACTACACTTATCATATTTTAACAAATTTTTTATTCATATTATATATTTTATCCACTTTAAAATATATAACACTAAAATAATACTTTTTCATAAAAATCTAATACTATTCATATATACTTAACATAATTTATTAAAATTTAATTAAGTTTTAATAATTGTCTATAGGAATAAAATGTTATAATGAGTTTTTTACTTTGTTAACTGTTTAACTTCACTAAATTTTATTACCTAGGTTAGTTCAACCTAAACTAATAATAAAATCCTATTACTCTAATTTATATATTTTATATAATATAATTATTTTACCTAATTTATTTTCGATAAATAAAATAATTTTTTAATATGTCCCTTGAAAAACAAAACGTTTTCCTGTATTATTGTAATTGTAGAATAAAACTAAATAGGCAAAACTAGAGAAATTTAGTGACGCAAAGCTATAGGGACTAAGACTTATGAAATGAGTTATGTCAGCCAGTTGCCAAAAAGATATTTTCTTTTTGTTTTTATGAAAGTTTTTTAGGGGGATAAATGATATATGTTTATAGATAAAATGGATAGATGTACGCATATACTAACTGCATATATATGCAGTTCATACGATTACTGCAATTTTATAGATACACAATTAAATGATTTTATACTAGAATATGGAGAAAATGTGGTAGAATCTTGTCTGCATCAAGTGATGGTATTGGTAAGCAGATATAATTAAAGAAATTTTATTTTCTAGAAAACCCTTTTTAGTTTTATCTACATTTAACAAAGTATAGATAAAATAATTAAAATATATTTCATCTATATTTTATTATTTTATTAAAGTAATCAACTTCATTAATGTAAACAGTTAAACTTTCTTCATCCTTTCGAGGTAAGGATACTCCTTCCTCAACATAGTAGGAGGTATAAAGATTACCATCCTGAAGGATTTTGACATCTCCAAACAATCCACACCTTATCTTTATGTTAATTTAGATAAAATTAAATTTAGATACTTTAGTATTTGTTAATATATATTTATCATTTTATTATATAATAATATAGATAGTTGCTATGTCTTAAACGATACAAATTATAACTATGTATATATTATTTGTTAAGGCTAAATTATATAATTTTTAATAATATTATTTTAGGAGGTTATCTTTAATCAATAAAAACATAGATAAATATAGTTATTTATAGTAAATTATAGTCAAGAGGTGATTATATGAAAAACAATAACTATAAACCAAAAGAGTTTGCAGAGTTAATTAATATGTCAGTCAGAACTCTTCAACGTTGGGATGTTGAAGGGAAATTAAAGGCTTTTAGAACTCCAACAGATAGAAGATATTACACTTATGAACAATATTTAGAATATAAAGGAATACATAAAGAACAAGTAAATAGAAAAAATGTTA